>CAZDJE010000117.1:0-11410 GCA_964505715.1 uncultured Desulfocapsa sp.
TACGCTCAGAGGAAAATATCTGGTTGCCTCAGCTTCTTGTCGATCTGGAAATGGTGAAGTCAACCTCAGATGGTCGACGTATGATCAAGCAAAATGCAGTGTCGCTTGATGGCGAGAAGATCACAGATATGAAAACAAATATCAGCCCCAGTGGGGAACTGCTCGTGAAGGTTGGGAAACGTCGTTTTTGTAAGGTGTTCTTTGAGTAGGAGTGTCAGTCGCTGATAAAGATAAAAAAAGCCCGTTGGAATTATTTCCAACGGGCTTTTTTTTTTACTTTTAGCTGAAGAAAAACAGCTATGGATTTAATCTGGACTAGTTGACAAGTACCTCAGCTTCGCTATTACTGCATTCGCTGCATATTCCAGAAAATTCAATGTGGTGACCAAGAACCTGATACTGGCTCATATCGGCTGCTGTTTTGTTGATATCTGACATTACAGGAAGTTCAATGTCGTCAACCTTACCACAGCTGAGACAGCGGATATGGTAATGAGGATCAACAGTGGCATCGAACCGTTTTTGGGTTCCACCAACTTCAAGCTTCAGGATAATTCCGGTTTCAGCCATAAGCTCAAGATTTCTATAAACAGTTCCCAAGCCTATACGGGGGAGACGTTTTCTAACCATGTCATAAACTTCATTTGCCGTGGGATGAGAAGTGACTTTTCCGAGTTCTTCAAGAATTATTTGACGCTGAGTGGTCAAACGCATTTGGGGAGTGAGTTGCATTGTGGCTCCTTGTAAATAGTGAGTGGTAATTATTCTTGAAGAACAATGTAGATCAAATCACACATATTTCAAGGGAAAAATGCAAATTAATTTGACATATTTTGGGAAAACATTGATCTAAGTCAAGAAAAAATAAAAAAAACCAAGTCTTCCTAACGTATTGCAGGGTTGTAATAACCAAGTTGTAATTGAGGAAATTCGGTGATTATTTTTGTGTGCCACTGCCTCATGCCCATAGAAATCATTGACTGATCTAGTTCTAAACTTTTTAAATACCATTCTGGATCAATGTTCAAATTTCGTAATTGGATACGATCGGGATGAAAAGTGTTAACGAGAGTGCAAAGGGCATCAAATTCTTTTGTCGAATCTGTGAATCCGGGAAGAATAAAATAGTTTAATGAAACAAAGCCCCCCTCCTCTTTCATTACCCGAATGGATTCGAACACATCAGAAAGAGAAAAATCATGAGGACGGTAGTATTTCTGATGATAAAATTCCTGTGCAGAGTTGATGGATACACGTAGGCTATCAAGTCCAGCTCCGGCAAGTCGTTTGATTGCTCCAGGGAGGCTGGCATTTGAGTTAAGATTAATGGTACCGCGATCCGTTTTTTTCCGAATTGCAATGATTGCTTTTTCAATGGTATCCGCCTGTAGAAGTGGCTCACCTTCGCAACCCTGCCCAAAGCTCACTATAGCACTGTCGGCTTTCTGAAGATGGGGGATAGCAACTCCGCCTATTTCAGCAGGAGTGGGGACAAACTGGATTCTGTCCTGAGTGGCGGAACATTTTCCGGAAGCCTGAAGGGATATGCAGCCAATACATCTGGCATTGCAGATAGGAGAAGTCGGTAATGGGGCTTCCCAGCGTCCAAGAAAATAATTTCTTGCGGCGGGGCATGCATAAGTGAGACAGCATTTCCCGAGGTGTTGAATGAGACGGTTATTTTTGTTTTGTTTAAGTTTAGTTGCAGTTTTTGAATTGATTTCATCCTGGTTGAATTGAGCAAAATCCTGACGGATATCCTCATCACTTCGAAAAGCGGTGGTCCAGAAACTGCCGTCGTACCAGCCGATGGCCGTGTAGGCAAAGAGCGGCAAACGTGGTGCTTTCGCTGTGGTCTGATAAGCACTGTTAAGGATGGCTGTGTGAGCAGGAGACATAAAGGCAGCAACAGCCTGGATATCATTTCCCGTAAAGGGTTCCTCTTCTACTAACAGAGGCTCACCGTTTTTTCGGTCACATCCAATGGGAAGACGACCTGGCAGGACAAACAGTTCACTGCCTTCAGGTAATGGGATGAAATCCTTCTTATCGGGGAGCAGAAAACTGCCACTACTCATACCAGCAGCACTGAGTTCAGGGAAATCCTTTATATTTCCCTGAGCATCGGCATAGACAAGGCAAGGCTGACCTGCTGGATGAATCACTGCTGAGGTCTAAGGACTTTGAATATAGAATCGATGGCACGGTAGATGTCGAGATCTTCACCAAAGACATCTTCAATAGCCGGGTTCTCGATTAAATCTTCAATAATATATCCAGTAAGATACAGGCTCAGGATGTTAGGGTCAGGGACAAGGGTACGGATCGGAGCAACCTTGAGCTGAATATCAAACTCCTCCATTTCCGGAAGTGCTCTTAACTGTTTGATAAAGGCATCGCGAACATCCTGCACTGAATTAATTTCAAGTACATCGCGATCAATTAATCTCTGAGTCACCCGTAATGCAAATTCATCTGCGTTATCACGAGCTTTATTAAGGATAAAACGTCTTTCCCGTTCTCGTTTTCTATCAATGGCACGAATAGTTTTGTCCGTGGCATTGGTTGCACTTATATGAGCTTTAGCCATTATATTCACCTGTGGAAGAAGCTGAAATTCAAAATTCTCTAAAACTACAGTATAATCGAGAATCTTCCAATCAAAATATTTACTCGTTACTATTATAAAGTTTTGCGAAATCATCCATTCTAGCCTGCAGTGTCGACGGAAGCTTAAGCTGGTATTTCTGGAGATATTCTGCTGCCATTCTATGAGTATTAAATATTGGAGTATTTAAAGAAAGGTTCATGATTGCCTTGTCGATCAGACGGGACTTTGCGCTATCTCCGTAAAACTCTTCAAGAACACCAGGGAGCATTTCATAAAATGATCCGGAGTCTTCAGCATAGAGCAGAGAATCCGGAGACTCACTGAGGTCAGCTTCATCCACCGGTCCTTCGTGACCAAATTTCCAGCCTGTAAGGCCATCGTGGTATCCTTCAACCCACCAGCCATCCATAATGGAGAGGTTGGGAACACCATTTAAGGCAGCTTTCATACCGCTGGTGCCCGATGCTTCGAGGGGGCGTTTGGGATTATTTAGCCAAGTGTGGACACCTGCCACCATCACCTTTGCAATATGCATATCGTAGTTTGGGATAAAAATAAGATTTACCAGTCCGTTACTTTTGGTATGCAGTTCTTTTTGATAGTCGAGAATGAGTTTTATAACTGATTTTCCAGGTTCATCTTCCGGATGAGCTTTTCCCGAGAAGAGGAAATTCATGGGCCAGTTATTTTTTACGGCAATAGAACAGAGGGCTTCAATATTATCAAAGATCAGATCGGCACGCTTATAAGTGGAAAAACGTCTGGCAAAACCGACGGTGAATACGTCGGGAGTGAGTTTGGTCGAATCATCAATAATATTTGAATAGTAATTTGGTGGATCAATCCACGTACTTGTCATCTGATTCCGATGAAGAAGGAGCATACTATTGATATAGTCATAAAGAGTTGTGGAATCTTTTTCCCAGGCACGGAGCAGGTAGGTTCTGAACTGTTTGTTGTCTTTGAGCTTTATCGCATTTTTCAGTGCGCCCGGGTTGTCTCTCCAGCCGGTAAATTCAGGGAAACTGTCAAAAAGTTCTGCCCGTGTCTCACTGATCCAGGTCAGATGATGCACACCATTGGTAATAGCGGTGATTTTATCTGCGAAATTCGGGAATTGCTTATGGGTAACATCTCTGTGTAGCCTGCTGACACTGTTTGCGGTACGATTAACACGCATGGCAAGAGTGGTGAAGTTGTAGGCGTGTGGTTCATCGTGGTCATGCGCTAACAGTTCAAGGATATGTCTGCATGATTTGTGACTGATTCCAGCATATACCGATTTATTGAATCGATCATGTCCGGCTTTCACAGGTGTATGAATCGTGTAAACTAGATTTTTGGCTACCTTGTCGGCCGCCGCAAAGATCTGTTCATCGCTAGCAGTTGATAAATCTGATTGGTGCATGGTAGTTTGAAGTTCTTCGGCGATTAATTGCAACGCAACAACAACTCCATGCTGTTCATTGAGATGAAAAGTGCTTGATGTTATATCGAGCGCTTGCATAACCGGAAGAATACCTGTTCCAAGCATACGTCGTTGAGTTGCCTTGATAATGGAGGATTCGGAGTTGTATAGCTGGCTGGCGGCGTCTCGGATGGGGGCCGGATTCTCTTCAAGTGAGAAGTCAAGCAACAGTTCCGGGACAAAGTAATCCATGCTGTGATTTACCTCCATTTTCATCCATACCTGGGCTGAAGCCATGGTTTCCTGATCATATTCATTGAAAAAAGGAATTTGGATTTGCAGGGGGTCCGAAGGGTTTTCCGGATCGCGAAGGAGGTAGAGCCCCGGTGTTTCTTCGGGATTCCATTTGACACTTTGTGAAATTTGTCCAATTTTGGAATCGACAATTTGAGAGAAGTAACCGTGACGATAGAGCAGGCTAACCGCGACCACAGGGAGTCGACAATCGGCAAAACTTTTTAGTGTGTCACCGGCAAGGACTCCTAATCCTCCACCATAACATGGTATCTTTTCAGGCCCATGAAAGAGCTTCTTGATGAAAACCTTGGTCTTTGCGTCCATACTGTCGGTTTTTTCAAGATCAATGAGAGTATCTTTAATGGGATGAAACACATCGGGGTCTGCTCCAATTTCCATAGAAATATAGACAACGGAGTTTGCATCAACGGCGGTTAGTTTACTCCATACCTTATCGAAGGTTTCCTGGGACACGCCAAAGAATGTTCCGAACTTGTTTTTTGCTACAAGTTCGGAACATTCTAAATTGGTATTTATGGGCTTGCTTGATTGCATAGTAGGGTATGTGAATACGTTTTTGTTAGGATAGACTTGCTTCTGCTACCATTATAATGCTTATTCAAGATAGTGATGAAAGTGTGTACTGGTTGCACTCTCGCATTTTCGGCACGTGTGCCTGTGTACCGTTTCACATAGATGTGAGTCTGTTGATTTGTACAGTAGGAGTTGTGCCATATTTTACAAGTACAAAACATGTGAAATTGAAATTATTAGCGCTTTTCATCTTATCATGGTAGGGGGGAAAACGTCTGGTCTTTTTTATTAAAAAAAAGTAGAATCAAAAAATGATTTGAGTGATATGGAATATAGTAATGTTTGTGTAACTATTCACTAGCACCTCAACTGCGTCCGTTTTTGCCTTCTTGAGTAACACAAGTACACTTCGAATGCAAAAAATGAACGGATTTGAGGCACTATTGAACAGTTACGGTTCAGTGTAAGGGTAAAATGTCACCCTCGCTGAATAGTTACATGTTTACATTACTTGATTACGGATTGGATTTGTCAATCGGAGGAGAGTATGGGTAGCAGAAGCATTCTGTATTGTGGGATAGTTTTGTTTAGTACCATTTTTATATTGTCAGCTTGCAGCAGTAAAAAACCTGATGATGAAAACCTACTTGCCGATGCTGACCCTTCAGCTATGGGGCAGGAAGAGCCTCTGGAATCAAAAGCCATCGGGATTATGGAAGGCCGGACAACTGGCCCCATGTTGCCCGTTTATTTTGGTTTTGATAGCTATTCAGTTCATCCTGGTCAGGCTCCAAGAATGAAAGTAAATGCAGATTTTCTAAAGGATAAGCAGGATATTAAGATACGAATTGAGGGGAATTGTGATCCTCGTGGAACCAGAGAGTACAATCTGGCACTTGGTGAAAAACGTGCAGCAGGCGCAAAAAAATTCCTGATCAATCTTGGTGTTGCGTCCAATCGTATTTCCACCGTGAGTCTGGGAGAGGAAAAGGTTCTTCTTCATGGACATGATGAGATGTCATGGGCGCAAAATCGTCGTGATGATTTTGTTGTTGAATGATTAAATAACATTTTTAGTTGAATTCCTACAGACAGGAGAAATTTTGATGTTGAAACGTGTAATGTTGGTAGTAACCTTAATGGTATTTGCCGGTTCTAGCTTTAACTGTGATCTCGCTAAGAGTGCAGAAGCGCAAAAGATTGGTGTGTTGAATATTCAAAAAGTTCTTATTCAGTCGAATGCCGGAAAAAAAGCTAAGGCGATTTTTGAAAAAAGAATGAATGAACTGCAAACCACATTCAAAACAGAGCAGGATGGATTGATTGCACTACAGCAGGAAATCGAAAAGAAAAGTTCGGCCTGGAGCAAAGAAAAGAAAGGTGAAAAAATTCGTGAACTGCAGATGGGACAGCGTGAAATGCAGGTGAAAAGCGAAGATGCAAAGATGGAGCTTAAACAGTTGCAGGACAAAGAATTGGAACCTATCTTGAAAATGTTACAGACCGTGGTAGCAAGCTTTGGTGAAAAAAATGGATACTCTGCAATTCTTGATTCCAAGGTTGCTGTTTTGTATGCTGCTCCAGGGATTGACTTGAGTGAAGATGTTAAGAAGGAGCTGAACAAGCGGATGAAGTAAGATACGTTTTTCATTCTCTTGAATAATGCTTTTTGTAAACGATGCAGAGGATAGCTCTTCTGCGTCGTTTTTCTTTGTCCGGATAAATAATGCAACCATTAGAATTTATTAAATACATTCCCAGAACCAATTGTGGTGAGTGTGGATATGCCGCGTGTCTTGCCTTTGCTGCTGCAGTGACTAAGGGTGGTGAGAATCCTGAAAAATGTCCCTACGTTGATATGTCACAACTTGGTAATGAATTCTCCGGGACTAATAGAGGCAAAGATGGGCTCGAAGGGGTTGGTAAACTGCTTGACGAGAAGGATCTGGCACTTGTTTCTTATCTTAAGAAAAAGACAAGCACCATTGGTTTCAGTACCGCTGCCGAGGCCATAGGATGCGAGTGGTCCGGGCCGGAAAAAGATAGTCTGCTTCTTCAGTTTCTCGGCTCTGCTGTTGAATTATCCCACGGTGGTATTCGCATTGATGGTAAAAAAGTTGATGACCCTCGCGATCAGATTTTGCTGTATAATTACGTGCACTTTGCAGGAGGTGCAAAACCTGAACAGGAATGGGTTGGTATGGAGTCATTGCCTAATTCCATATCAAAGGTTCGGACTCTCAGAGTCTATTGTGAAGAGAAGATTGCTACTTATTTTACAGGTAAAACTGATCTTCTGATTGAAAGGGCTGTAAAGCTTGGAGCTATCCGTCAGGAGAACCCAGAGCAGAGCTGTAGTGCAGCATTTTTTATTCCTGCTCTGCCGCGTTTACCGCTCTTTGTGCTTTTCTGGGATGAGGAGAAGGAAGAAGGGTTTCCTGCAAAGGTAAAGGTCCTCTTTGATCAGAGGGTTAATGATTTTTTAGATATTGAATCCTTGGTTTTTGTTTGTGAACGAATGGCTGAACATTGGGTAAAAGAATAAAATGAAATCAGAACTTTCAAAGCTGGTAGATTCGATTGGTGGAAAGAACATACTGGTGGTGGGTGATATTATCGTTGATCATTTCATCTGGGGAACCGTGAGTCGTATCTCGCCGGAGGCTCCTGTCCCCGTTGTGAATGTGACGAAAGAAGAGTTTCTTCTTGGAGGCGGTGCGAATGTTCTTCATAATATATACTCTTTAGGCGGTAAGGCCGTTCTTTGTGGTATTATTGGAGATGATGAGATGGGAAGGCGCTTGCAGGATCTTCTTCGGGGGCTGGGTGCTTCAACAAAAGGTCTTATTAAAGGAAAACGTCCCACCACTGTAAAAACACGAGTTGTGGCGCAGGGCCAGCAGGTTGTTCGTTTTGATAGGGAACAGACAGGGGCTCTTTCGGATTCAACCGTTGCTTCCATGACAGCATTTATAGATCAGAATCTGGTGGATTTCGATGCTGTTATTATCTCCGATTATTATAAGGGCGTTATCGGGAAGCCCATGATGGAAAAACTTCTTGCCCGTGTGGCAAGATGTGAAGAAAAAAGTGATACAAAAATTCCTGTTATTGTTGATCCGAAACCGAGCGAGCCGGAACGATTTTATGGTGCATCTCTTATCACTCCCAACCATATGGAAGCCGAGAAAATGTCCGGTATTAAAATTGAAAGTACAGAAGATCTTCGGTCGGCTGCAAATATTCTTATTGAAAATACCGGGTGTGAGGCTGTACTGATTACCCGTGGGGAATCCGGTATGGCACTTCTTGAGAAAGGAAAAGAACTTGTTTCCATTCCCACCACTGCTCAGGCTGTTTTTGATGTTACAGGTGCCGGAGATACTGTGATTGCTACTCTTGCACTCGGGCTTGCAGCCAGTGCAAGCTACGCCGATGCTGCGTCCCTTGCAAATATTGCAGCGGGAGTGGTGGTTGGCAAGATTGGAACGGCAACCGTGGACCAGGAAGAGCTTCTTGCGGTGCTTCACGGAGAAAAGGTAGTAGAAACTTCATTTAGCAGTTGTTGATGGATTCGTGAAAACTTTTCATCTTCATTGTTGCTACGATATTTAAATCATTGCGACGTACTCTATAGTACACCGAAATGATTTGAATATCTTGCGCCTCGAATATGAATATTTTTAACAAATCCATCCTTATTTTGGGCTTTTTACGAGTTCATCATACTTAGATAATTGCGAATATAATTCGTTATTGAAAAAGGAAAAAAATGTCCAGTAAAAGTATGACCGGATTCGGTCGTGGTGAGGCGGATACCAGTGGGTGGCAGTGGGTCGCAGAAATTCGTTGCGTAAATCATCGTTATCTTGATCTTAAAATCAAATTGCCCCGGGGCTACGCAGGCCTGGAAGAAAGGGCGCGAAAAATGGTTTCTCAAACCCTGCAACGTGGCCGGGTTGATGTGGTGCTCAATGTCAGCGGAGACTTTTCTGATCTGCATAAAATTGAAGTAAATAGCGGACTTGCTGCAACTTATAACGATGCTTTGCTAAGCCTTGGGAAATCGCTTTCTCTTGAAAACGATACTAGCCTCTCAAGACTAGCTGCCTACCCCGATGTCTTGGTTCTTAAACAGAAGGAAGAGGACCTTGATATTGTCTGGCCAGCCATGGAGAAAGCTCTAAAGCAGGCGGTTGAGACCTGCGATACAATGCGGACTCGTGAAGGTGAGGCGATGGCTGCGGATCTCCATGGTCGCTTGGAAAATTTCGCAGAGGTGGTGCGAAAAATAGGAGGGAGCATTCCTGAACTTCTGGAACGAAGAGAGCAAACTCTGAATGAACGACTGCAGAAATTGCTCGATCGGGTACAACTTGATCCCCAGCGTTTAGCTCAGGAAGTTGCTATTCTTGCAGATAAGACCGACGTGACCGAAGAGATTGTACGACTTGACAGCCATATTAATCAGTTTAGGGAATTTCTTGTCTCCGATGAAGCAGCGGGAAGGAAGATAGATTTTCTGCTTCAGGAATTTCTTCGTGAGGTCAATACAATCGCCTCTAAGATTAATGATGCCGATATTGCCCATCTTACCGTTGATCTCAAGGCTGAACTTGAGAAGATGAGAGAGCAGGTTCAGAATATAGAATAGAGAGAGATTACCGTATGCAACTCATAAATGTCGGATTTGGTAATACGGTAATGGTTGAACGTATTATTGCAGTAATCAACACCGGTTCATCCCCTGCAAGAAAGTTAAAAGAACTGGCAAAGGATGCGGGACAACTGGTTGATGTCACAGAAGGTCGGCGAACACGTTCAATGCTGGTGATGGACTCTAATCATGTTATCCTCTCTTCCATTCAGGCGGATACTATTCATCAGCGTTTAACAACATTACAGTTGGGCCCCCATGTGGAGAATGCAGTAAAAGGGACAGGAGAGTGAGTAAAATGGAACAATCCGGACAGTTATTTATTCTTTCTGCTCCATCCGGGGCCGGGAAAACAACTCTGTTGAAAAAAGTGATGAAAGAACTTGGCAAGCTCGCCTTTTCTGTCTCTCATACCACTCGCTTACCACGTGCAGGAGAAACGGACGGTGTTGATTATCATTTTGTTTCCGTTGCTGAATTTAAGGCGATGCGGGAGCAGAATCTCTTTCTCGAATGGGCTGAAGTGCATGGGAATTTTTATGGAACGAGCAGGCTTGCGGTGCTTGAACAGCTCAAGCAGGGGCTCGATATTATTCTTGATATTGATGTGCAGGGGGCTGCAATTATCGCCGCCGATACCTCCGTTCCTGCTGTCTCTGTTTTTGTGGCCCCACCATCACTTGATGAGCTTGAAAAACGATTGCGCGGGAGAGGTACAGATAGTGAAGAGACCATTATGGTGCGTCTTGGAAATGCAGCAAAAGAGATGAGCTGTGCCGGTGAATATACGTATCTGGTGATCAATGATAACATCGATGCAGCAGCTGCGACCCTGCAAGCTGTCCTTATTGCCGAGAGGAGCCGTGGACACAGGCTGCCTTCCGGTGAACCAATTCTTCTAGATGGTGCTAAGTGAAAAATAATAACGGAGCTCACAAAGTAAATGAACGTAAAATCCGCCTGAGTGAAGATTTGCTCTGGGGAATACATCCGGTTTTTGAAGCTCTTGAGCAGGAAGTGGAGCGGATAAGTGAAATCTTTATTGTAAAGGATAGGAAAGGCGGAAAGCGTGAAGAAATTATTGAAAAAGCGCGAGCGGCTGGCATTAAATTAAATTTTATGGACTCCATACGCCTTGTAGGAGAAGATGCTGCACAGGTTCGTCATCAGGGTGTTCTTGCCAAAATGTCACAGGCGTCCCTTCTCCCTTTTGATGATCTACTCGATAGCTTTCATCAGAAGGTTAAAGAAGGATTAAATCCCAGAATTATTGCACTCGATACCCTTCAGGATCCGCATAATATTGGTGCAATTATCAGGTCAGCTCATGCCTCCGGTGTCGATGGGATTATTGCCACTCGGGATCGATCGGCTCCCATTGGAGGAACTGCTGCCAAATCTGCAGCCGGTGCCATGTCTCATATTGATATCTGCCAAGTTACCAATCTTGCACAGTCGTTACAGGCCTTAAAAGACGTTGGAGCCTGGGTGTTCGGTGCTATCAAAGATGCAGATGCACAATCTTTGTATCAGTCAGATTTGGTATTACCTGCCTGTGTTGTGATTGGAAGTGAAGGCTCAGGAATTCGGCCACTGGTTCGCAAACAGTGTGATGTGTTACTCTCTATTCCAATGGAGGGGAAGCTGGACTCTTTAAACAGCTCCGTTGCTGCGGGTGTTATTATGTTTGAAATGCTGCGCCAGAGGATGACAACTGTCTGATATCTTAGATGGAGATACAAATTCTGGCAATTAACTAGAACAGTCCGGTCAGTAAAAAAGATGTTGTCAACTTGGCACCAATTCGTCTGGATAGTTTCAGGGATGTCAAAGTTCCTTCTTAGAAAATGTTCTAAAGTTGATAGCGTTGTAAAAACTCTTCATCAGCTTCGTTGTGGGCCCC
>CAZDJE010000118.1:0-11122 GCA_964505715.1 uncultured Desulfocapsa sp.
TAAGTTCAAAGTCCTTACTTAACACGAGCATGACTGAACATTAAGCCCTAAGCCAAAGATTACTTCAGTCTCTTACTAATAAAAACACACCCTCGTTTATGAAATCTCAAGCACCCCCTCCTATCGATGCCCTATTCAAGGCAATCACTGATGCTTCCTCCGACATCATTCACTTGAACGATGAACAGGGGAATATTATCTATGTCAACCAGGCCAGTGAAGATCTGCTAGGCTACCCAGAAGATGAGCTGCTACATACCCCTGCCTTCAACCTTATCCATGAGGACGACAGACATTTCATTAACGAGGATATGCAGACTATTGCGCCGAGCAAAGTCCTTTCAACTAGAGAGATTCGCCTCAAAAAAAAAGACGGTAGCGACCTTGATGTCGAGGTACAAGGTTTCTTGGTGTCTATCGAGGAAAGAAAACTTCTTGGGGCAGTTATTCGTGACATCAGTGCCCGTAAAATACGGGAAGAACAAAAACGACTTGTAACCAAAAAAAAGCTGGAAGCAGTAGGTGTGTTAGCTGGAGGTATCGCTCACGATTTCAATAATATTCTTGTAGCAATTTTGGGTAACATCGAATTAGCGAAAACTCACACAAATTCTAGCAATAAAGCATATCCTCTTTTAAAAGAAGCTCAAAAGGCTTCAATAAGAGCAAAAGGCCTTACTCAGCAACTCCTTACTTTTGCAAAAGGCGGTGAACCCGTAAAGCAGACGTCCTCAATAGCTAAAATCATAACCGATTCTGCTAATTTTGTTCTGCATGGAAGTGCAGTCGCATGCGACTACCATATCCCCAATGATTTGTGGCCAATTGAAGTTGATTCGGGCCAGATAAGTCAAGTAATCCAGAACATGACTCTTAATGCCTGTCATGCTATGCCTAATGGTGGTGTGGTTAAAATACATTGTCAAACTATTACAGATATCAGCAAGGAATTATCTTCATTACCTTCTGGGGACTATCTAAAAATCATTATAGCTGATTCTGGTTTCGGTATCCCTGAAAGACATATTGATAAAATATTTGATCCTTATTTCTCTACCAAGCAAGAGGGAAGTGGTTTAGGCCTCGCAATTTGTCATTCAATTATTTGCAAGCATGGTGGCAACATTTCAGTGCAATCAGAAGTAAACAAGGGAACTGTCTTTACAATATACTTACCTGCTTCTTCTCAACCCCTTCCATATACGACTGGATCGAAACATATTAATCTTGAAGCTCTGAATAAAGCCACCATTATGGTCATGGATGATGAATCCGTTGTGCGGCTCATGCTAAAACAAATGCTTTCTTACTTAGGCCATGAAGTCCTTATAACAGAAAATGGCCATGAAGCGATTGGGCTATACAAGGAGTATGGTAATCGCAATCATACTATTGATATTATCATTATGGATTTAATTATTCCTGGTGGGATGGGTGGTGAAGAGACAGTGTTGGAAATATTAAAAATCAATCCAGACGCAAAAGTTATTGTGGTGAGCGGTTGTTCAAATAACCAAATTATGGCAAATCACAAAGAGCATGGTTTCATTGCGTCCATGGCAAAACCATTCCAGTTGCATGAATTAAACACGTTGGTGAATTCAATTTTGAGAAGTAACTCCAGTTCTACGCAGCACAATTAACCCGACAACAGCACAACAGCTTTCCCCCTCAGCTGAGGAAATGTTTGGTGCTACAGAAATGTACCTTTTGCATTTTACAGATACTTATGGAGGGAAAATCTGTGCTGCTCTAGATCGCAACACCCAAAAGAACTTTTCGACATACAATACATGAATTACTGAGTGAAGCTGACAAGCGTTTTTTACTTTCTGTTATAAATGGCACATCTGATTGGGATCATCAGTAAAGAAAGCTCCATTATACGTAAAAATTTCCAGTTGATTTCATTCAACCTTTGAACCTGACAGTACTTTTTCCAGCGATTCTTTTAGCGCCGACATTTTATATGGCTTATGTAAAAAGGCCTGGGGGGACTCGAGGTGGTCTCCGGCAAATACCACGCACTCATCATAACCGCTCGCCAGTATTACCGGGAGGTCTGCACGGATTCGACGCAATGCAGCAAGGGTCTCCCAGCCATCCATACGCGGTATAGTTAAATCACTTACGACAACATCGATTTCATCCTGGTGTTTCTGAAATATTTCCACCGCATCGACACCGTCTATTGCTTCTAGTACCTTAAATCCCATACGAGTGAGCATAGATGTCGTCATGTTCCGAATCATCTCCTCATCCTCGACTAGCAGTATAGTGCCACCTGTTTTCACGTCTGAGGCACGGATCATTTCATCGGGTTTTTGTGCAACTGATTCCGCTGTGACTGGTAAATACACTTTAAAACTACTCCCCGCTCCCTTTTCGCTGTCCACTGCCACAGCACCGCCATGTGCCTTGATAATTCCGAGGACTACGGCCAGGCCAAGACCACGACCGGTAAATTTGCTCGTGAAAAACGGGTCGAAGACCTTATCGATATCCTTCCCTTCAATTCCACAACCGGTATCCCGGATTTCTAGGTAAGCATATGTTTCATTTTCAGGCTTCCAGTCAGGGGGGAAGTATAACCTTGGAGGAATGTCCCCCCGAGGAAGCGTCTTTACAATCACGTCAATCTCTCCCTGCTGCTGGTTCATAGCCTCCCAGGCATTGGTGGTCAAGTTAACCAGAACCTGTTGTATCTGATTTGCATTTCCCCTTACAACAGGGCCAGGGGTAAGTAAGTCAACATTAAAGGTTGTTTCTTTTAGAGCCGAAGTTTGTAAAAATGACACGCTTTGACGGCAAATCTCAGACAAATCTATTGGTATGTATTTACAGGTTGTCTGGCCGAGATACGTGAGCATAAGGCCGCTTACCTCTGCTGCATTATGGGCTCCTTGCATTGCAGAGGTCAGATTTTCAATCAATGCTGCATCCTGTGGCATATCCTCAAGAGCTAACTCGAGATTACCGATAACCACTGCCAGTTGGTTGTTGAAGGTATGAGCAATGGCCCCAGCCATGCGCCCCAGGCTTTCAGCTTTCTCGAACTGGATGAGCTGGCCTTGGAGTTCCTCCCGCGCCTCCTCCGCCCGCTTGCGCTCGGTGATATCGTGGATAATTGAGAAAAGTAGTATTTGATTATGAATTATTATCGGAGTTGAATGAACCTCTACGTCACGAACCTGCCCATCTGCCAGCAAATGCCTGAACTCGAAGATGTTGACCTGCTTATTGGATGCACCACTCATTTTTTCAGTAATTTCTGACGGTGACAAAGCATTCAATTGTTGGATTTTCATCTGAATCATATCTTCCAGAGGGTATCCATAATATTGAGCAGCAGCCTGATTTGCCTTAACTATCTGACCTGTGCTGGGGGCAATAAGCAACATCGTAGCGCTGTGGTCCTTGAACATTCCCCGGAACAGTGCCTCACTCTCCCTCAATTCCTCCTCTGCTTGCTTATGATCAGTTATGTCCATAATATTGCCATTAACTTTTATAACTGTACCATTTTCTAGAATTGGCTCAGCTATTGTCCGAACCCACCTATCTTGACATCCTTTAGTATGGAAGGGGAATTCTAAATCGTATGCTTCCCCATTCTCTATGCAGTTTTTAAAAGCCTCCTGAATAACTATACGATCTTCAGGTTCATAACATTCTAAGCTCTGTTCGATATGTTCCATCGACCCTGGCATAAATTCATCTTGGTGAAAATCATGGATTCGATAAAGCTCACTTGTCCAAAACATGGTTTGGCGTTTTACATCCCACTCCCAGCCACCAACTTTGGCCATTTTCTGGGTAGCCTTCAAAAGTGATTGACTCCGTAGCAGATTTTCATTTGTTTGCTTCAAGTTTTCGTTCGCATCGGAAAGTCTTCTGGCCTTGCGATCCATCAAGCTTTTTAGGTCTTCGTTTTCACGCTCTTCTTGCGGTATCCATCGATAGAGTAAAATAAAAATTACAATGATTCCGGAAAGAACATTTATAGTTTTGGGGATAAAGACAATTTCTGGACGAATCAGATATAGATGAACAGTTTTTGGTAAAAATCCAACCAATGACGTGTACCAGGCTCCAAAATAGGCGCTTTCAAACAAGGTGCGAAAAGCGTCTATTGCCAAAATCGTTAGAAGCGTAAAAAAGAGTTTACTATGCACTTTTTTTAAACATAATCTCCTGATATAAAACAAAAATATAAAAGACCACATCAAGACCAACAACCAGTAGGTTAATGGAGTAAAATACTTAAAAAAAGTCATATACATTTCCTGTGTTTTTACAGATTTATATATTGTTACTTTTTACTGTCACACTATTATCATATGTTTTTTTCAAAGAAAAATGAAGTCACTCTTTTATTCTACCTTTTGCAAATCTAATACGTTGTGCTGACATCTCTCATATTGAGATGGCATTTGTGTTTACTGTGTGGAAGATTATTCTTGGCAAGGTAGACCGTCACACCCATATTCCACCTATCTGTTTTTACTGATTATTTGGCCACCTACTTCAGTCGAGCGCTAAGCACCATGGTTTATACCACGACAATATTTGGCAAAGGTTGGTAGGGGGAACCATATAACCCAACACGATGATGGCAACTTCCCTCAAAAATAGAGCCTGCAACTTGAACCAATCTTACGTTTAAACACCTCCTAGGCCGTGTTGCCAAATCCCTAATAAAGAAATATCGCAAGAGTACCGATAAATTAAGAGTATGCTCTTTTTCAGTAAACAGATAGTAAATAAATACTTTTCATAACCAGCCTGGGAGGGAACGTTTTGTTCAACACAAATACTCTTGAAGTTCAACAGACACAGAACCTAGCGTTTCAAACAGAACCTATTGAGATACAGGAAGTTCCAAACCCAAAGGTAACCTGCGGTGCAAAAGTTCATCATATCAACTCCATTACGGGAGGAACTTTGTTCACTTCTGTCCCAAAGGATTATGATGGGCCGTGCGCAGTTTTAGATATTTCAATCCCTAGCAAACAGGAAACGCTTGCAGTATTGCCAAGCAACAAAGAGGCTCGAATGCTTGCTTTTGTTGCACTCACACCGGATGGCGGTTACTCGGAGGTTCTTATTGAAGCCACAGATATTCCGGTGACCCATCAATCCTTTGCAGACTGGCTGTAATCTCTTTTTGTATATTAAAAAATTCGAAAATTGTGCCCAACCCGCAACAGCATTGGTGTTCTCTTTGTTCTTTCGGGAATAATCTTCGCCCTGAAAAACAGTGAGCAAGTCCCTGTGACCTTCACGATAATATTATGATATCGTGCTGGGTGACTGATATTTACTCTTCAAAAGACGCATTATATATTCATGAAATGAATGAAGTATAACCTCTTGAACAAAATGAGCCATCCACATACCAAAATTTTAGTCATTGATAATGAAAAGGCACTTCTAGAATTTTACGTCGAAGTTTTACGAAGATCGGTTTTGCCGTTGATGTGACAGAAAGCGCTGAGGAAGGGACCGAAAAAATTCATAACACCCAATATGATCTAATTCTCACGGATATCAAATTGCCAGGAATATCGGGAAATGAATTCTTTGACTATGTAAGAAAAAATGTGCGGAAATTAATCCCTGTTATTGCTATGTCAGGTACCCCTGGCTACTGGAAAATTCTGATTTCGATGCTGTTATTGCCAAACCGTTTTGCAAAGATTTTGAGAGATCTGTAAGATTGGAAGTATTACAAGTCAAACACTTTGACCGTTCGCAAATCTTACCTCATCGATACGGTAAGACCCCGACAGTCATAGGTGCGCCCGGTGCTTACTCGACAAGGCCACCCGACATCTCCGCGCCACTGCATTTTATTGTTCGTCGTTTTTTGGGCTCAATCACTTTGATTATATGGGTTACAAAGATCACTACCTCCAGTTTCGGCAAAACTACCCTCCGAAAACCTCTTTTGTCCTTGAGGATTCCATAAACCAACCACACAGTTTACACATATGCAATCAGTAGGGGCCGGTTAGGATTTTGCATGTTTTAAAATAATGAAATCTTCTCAAAACAAGGGCATTTTTTTCTTGACAAATAAATAAATTTTCGCGGTCGATCTCCTTAAAAAAGACAATACTTTAAGGAAGTTACTATGTAATTTGCAAAATATCGCTCACATCGATACGCAATACTAGGACAAAAACGAAGATGCAAGCCAAAACACCGGAAGCGGTTAAAAAAGGACATGTAACTTTCTAACCGCACACTACTGGTTACAACTCACGAATAATCATTTAAACTGTTAACTCAATAGTTATCAAACTATCAATGCTTTTCACAAGTCAAAAAACACAGTTAACACACCAAAACAGCAGGAAGGGCTCTACTAAAATGGCTCCATCAACGAATTAATGAGGACGGGATGCGGACAAATAAGGGAAACAAAAAAAAGGCACTCAACTCACGAGTGAGTTAAGTGCCTTAAATTACAGTTGGTGCCGGGACCAGGAATCGAACCAGGGACACACGGATTTTCAGTCCGTTGCTCTACCGACTGAGCTATCCCGGCACCTATTGTGCCCTGCTATTTACTGAACATTTTCTTGTGTGTCAACTAGTTTTCTTCAGAAGTGGATTAATCAAGAGAAAGAGAAATGCCATCCAAGCTTCCCGATGATTTTTCTTTCGCCGGTGCGGGAGTAGAATCCAGTCCATCAAGATCAAGATCCATACTCAATTCATCCAGGTCAGTGCTCTCATCAACAATATCTCCTGATGACAAATCGATATCATCAAGCGACAGAAACAAATCAGTGTCAACATCAATATCCTCCCCTCCAAGGCCAAGACCAAGGTCAAGGCCGTCAAGGTCAAGATCTTCGTCAAGACTCATCTCATCGTCCAGTGAGAGGCTTATAGCAGAAGAGGCAGAGGCAACAAGCCCATCTTCTTCCGTTGGTGGAGCGAGATCAGAAATATCCCCTAACTCATCGGGGACAGTAAGCGGCGGTGATACTGCTGGTGCTTCATCGGCAAAACCAAGTTCATCTTCTTCATCATCGAAATCAAAGTCAAACCCGCCCTCGTCACTCTCATCCTCAGGATCCAGCAAAAAATCGTTGTCCGATTCCTGATCTCCAAAAGTGATGTCTCCATCACTCTCATTATCATCAACCAGAATATCCAAATTGGGATCGGAGAAGTCATAGTCATCCTCCGCAAAATCCTCGTTCATACTGATGGTGCCGCTATGTTCGTCATCCACCTCAGGTTCCGGTGTGTTTTTTTCAGGTACCCGCAGAAAAGAAGGCGCTGCTGCATGATACGTTGTACCTTCAACTTCAGTTTTCCCTGAAATATCCTTCTTACACTTCAGACAGCTTTCCATATGATCAAATGAAATATAACCACACTTAGGACAACGCATATTCGAACACCTTCACTGGATTTTTTTCTTTTCCTGCTTCAAAACTAAGACAACGAGACCACAGAGACTCCATCTAATCAGTATGGCACACTTTTCCACAAAGAATCAAGAATTTTTGTATTATACAGGGATGTTGCTATAAACAAAATGGGTTCAGTCCAAGAGTTGCCAATCCATCCCGATATCGCACGATGGCGCAGAGTGAGTAAGCGCCCCCACCGAAATAATATCAACTCCTGTGGATGCAATGCCTGCAACAGTCGTAAGATTTACCCCACCGGAAGCTTCAACCAGAGCCTTTCCGCCAATCATAGCCACGGCCTTTTTCAGGGTTTCAAGGTCCATATTATCAAGCATAATAATATCTGCGCCACATTCAAGACACTCACGAACCTGATCTATAGTGTCTGTCTCCACCTCAATTTTGATGGTGTGAGGAACATTTTCACGAAGAATCTCGACAGCCTTTGTCAATGAGCCACAGGCAGCGATATGATTATCCTTGATCAATACCCCGTCGCTTAAATTAAAACGGTGATTATAGCCACCCCCAACACGTACGGCATATTTTTCAAGCATCCGCAAACCGGGTGTTGTTTTACGGGTATCGGTAATACGAACAGGATACAGCTTTACCTTTTCCACAAAGCTTGCCGTAAACGTTGCAATACCCGAAAGACGCTGCAACAAATTAAGCGCCACTCGCTCAGCTTTAAGCAGATCAACCACGGGACCACTGACCGAAAGCACGACATCGCCTGGAGACACAAAGATTCCATCGGATACTGCGTTCGTGCATTGAATATCCGGGTTCTGCAGATAAAAGACCTGAGCTGCAACAGCATCAGCTCCTGCTGCCACAAAGGATTCTCTGGCCACAAGACGCGCAGCCCCCTGCTCATCACTTGCAAACAATGACTCACTGCTCAGGTCACCATTCCCGATATCTTCCCGGAGAAACGACCTCAGTATCCCCGTTAACAGATCTCTATCCAATTTCGGCAAGCCTCTTTTCAGCTTCAGCAACTTTAGTAAGCTTTGCCTCAAGCTCAGCCTGTTTGCCCTTTTCTTTTTCAACGATCTCGGCAGGAGCATTAGCCAGGAATTTCTGATTCCCGAGTTTGCCGTTAATCTGTTTCAGTGATTTTTCTATCTTGTTCCGTTCACGTTCCAGCTTCTCACGTTCCTTCTCGACATCAACCAGACCTTTTAATGGCACATACATCTCAATATCCTGATAGATATAGGTGGCTGCATCGTCTGGTTTTTCCCCATCAGCTGCAATCGTTAGAGATTCAAGTCGTGTCATTGAAGAAATTGCAGCAGAAAAAGCAGATATAAGATCAGTTTTGTCACTATCGCCGCAAAGTACAAAGGCATCAATTTTTGCTGAAGGATGCACATCGGCTTCAGATCGAATATTACGAATACCCGTGATCACTCCCATCAGGAGTTCTACCTGAGCTTCAACGGTATCATTCTGCCAATCCTGAGCCACGGGGAATTCACTGGTAACCAACATTGGTCTTTCCCCTGGCAGCACACTCCAGATTTCCTCGGTCACAAAGGGAGTGATTGGGTGAATAAGCTTAAGGATGGTTTCCAGAACATGAAGCAACACACCACGCGCCTGATCACGAAGAGTTTCATCCTTACTGAACAGGTCCGCTTTGATCCATTCCAGATACCAGTCACAGAATCCATGCCACACAAACTGATAGATAACAGAAGCGGCATCGTTAAAGCGATACTCATCGAGTGCGCGCCGGACATCTTTTGTGGCCTTAGCCGTTCTGCTCAGTATCCACTGATGGATAAGAGGTAAGTCTTCTGGAGAGTTCACCACATCGGTGATTGAGGCATCACACTCTTCAACGTGCATCAGGGTAAAACGAGCCGCATTCCAGAGCTTATTGATAAAAAATCTGTATCCTTCGATTCGTTCCTCATCAAGCTTGATTTCACGTCCCTGAGCTGCAAAAGCAGTGAGGGTAAAGCGCATGGCATCGGTTCCATACTGCTCCATAATCACAAGCGGATCAATCACGTTTCCGGTTGACTTAGACATCTTCTTGCCATGCTTGTCACGAACCAGAGCATGCAGATAGACATCCTTAAAAGGCACTTCATCTTCCATAAAATGAAGCCCGAACATAATCATTCTGGCCACCCAGAAAAAGAGGATATCAAAGGAGGTAATAAGGACAGACGTTGGATAAAACGTCTGCAACTCTTTGGTGTTCTCTGGCCAGCCCATGGTGGAAAAGGGCCAAAGCGCAGAAGAAAACCAGGTATCAAGAACATCGGTTTCCTGTTCAATGTTGCCAGACCCGCACTTGGAACACTGCGTGGGGTCAACGTCGGCAACCATCAATTCACCGCATTCTTTACAGGTCCATGCCGGAATGCGATGTCCCCACCAGATCTGCCTGGAAATACACCAATCACGAATATTATCCATCCAGGAGTAGTAGGTGTTGTACCAGGTCTTTGGATAGATGTTGATCCGTCCATCACGTACGGCATCCACAGCTTTTGCAGCAAGCGGCTTAACGGAGACGAACCATTGCAACGATGTGGTGGGTTCAACCACCGTGGCACAACGATAACACTGGCCAACGGCGTGGTCGTAATCTTCAATTTCTTCGAGAAAACCCTGCTCTTTTAAATCCGCGACAATTTGTTTTCTGCACTCAAAACGATCAAGACCTTTATATTTTCCAGCCTTATCGTTCATCATCGCATGATCATCCATCACTTTTATAATGGGAAGAGAATGACGCATACCAATCTCGTAGTCATCCCGATCATGTGCCGGGGTCACCTTCAGGGCACCGGTGCCGAAATCTTTCTGCACATGATGGTCAAAGACAACGGGAATAGTACGGTCAGTGAGCGGCAGTTTGATGCCCACATCCGCAAGATGCGAGTAGCGCTCATCGTCTGGGTGTACCGCAACACCGGTATCACCAAGCATGGTCTCCGGACGTGTGGTCGCAACAACCACATGCCCCGAACCATCGGCAAAGGGATAACGGATATGATAGAGCTTGCCATGCTTATCCTCATGCTCCACCTCATCATCGGCAAGTGCAGTATGACAACGAGGACACCAGTTTACAATATAATCGCCCTTATAAATCAAGCCATCGTTATAGAGCCTCACAAAGGCTTCACGAACGGAAGTGGACAAGCCCTCGTCCATGGTAAAGCGTTCCCGTTCCCAGTCGCAGGATGCTCCCATACGTTTCAACTGGTCAATAATGGTTCCGCCTTTGTCTTTGCGCCACTCCCAGACACGTTCAATAAAGGCATCGCGGCCTAAATCATGACGTCCCTTTCCCTCCGTTGCAAGCTGACGCTCAACCACATTCTGGGTGGCTATTCCTGCATGATCGGTCCCTGGAACCCAGAGGGTATTATCACCGCACATACGATGATAGCGCACCAAGACGTCCTGCATGGTGTTATTTAAGGCATGACCGACATGAAGAACCCCCGTAACATTAGGAGGTGGGATAACGACGGAGAAGGATGGTTTCCCCTCTTCCATCTTTGCACTAAAAGAGCCGGCTTCATTCCAGCGTTCCAGCCACTTTTCTTCTACATTGTCGTACTGATAGCTTTTAGCAAGGGTCTTATTTTCACTCATATTCTTTTAAGTAATTATTTGTTTATAATTTTATCTATAGTGTAAATGGTTCCAGATCC
>CAZDJE010000119.1:0-10975 GCA_964505715.1 uncultured Desulfocapsa sp.
CTGGTGCGGAAAGGAGATTTTCAGGTTGTTTTTGCCTGGATGCGGAAACAACGACAGTCATATCCTGAAACAAGAGTAGTTCGTCAGCTTCGCCAAAATCATCGGATACCGCCGCGAAGGATGACACCGATGACAGGAGAAAACAAGAAGACAGGACAGCAGCTGTACGAGTTCTTCTTTTTGAAGAAAAAACAGCTTTAAGTATAACCATAAAACCTCCGCTCACAAACAAATGACCCATCCTATTAAAGAGTTTTCTTTAACTTTTCACCATAGAAACATACAGCTATACAGTTTTTTTTGAAAGTGAAAACTTCATCTTTTAAGTGTAATCTCACCATCATAGGATATATTCCCATTGGATAACAACTCTCACAGCTACATTTTTCTTTCAATAGAGAGCCTGCACGCCCTAACTCATTTCTGCTTGGAAATGAATGCTATCTGTCATTTGTGTCTCCGAATAAAGATCGAACCGGATTTAATCCACCCCTTTATCTTGACTCTTCACGTTCGTCTCGTTAAAATCGAGATTTCATGTTCCTTGTAAATCTTTCAACAAAACAACAGTTCACACAATCCAATGAATATCGACCCCTTTCCCAAGCCATTTACCTGCAAAGAAAAACCAAGTATCGAGTACCCTTGTTCCTGGGTTTACAAGGTTATTGGTCTTGACGAAAATGCACTCAGGCATGCAATTGAAGCAGTAATCGGCACAAAGAATATACTGGTCACCCTTTCCCATAGCAGCTCGGGTGGAAAATACTGCAGCCTCAACATTGAGCTCGTCGTTGAAGATGATGAAACACGACTCAAATATTATCAACACCTCAAAAATCACGCAGCTGTTAAAGTTGTAATGTAAAGGTAGCAAATGGATCAAAGCCCAATCAGTAAAGACTCCCGACTCCTCCCAATCCTTCGGGAAGGGATTGCGGTAATCCAAATGATCTTCTTTAAGGAATACAAGTCTGTTATTCTCCGAAAATTTCCCGACCTCGATGGTAACAGCCAGACAATGCTTGCTGGTGCCATCACCAACGAAATATTCGGCACCCATAACAAGGAAGAAAAATTCC
This sequence comes from uncultured Desulfocapsa sp., assembly GCA_964505715.1. Lineage (GTDB taxonomy): Bacteria > Desulfobacterota > Desulfobulbia > Desulfobulbales > Desulfocapsaceae > Desulfocapsa. The sequence continues at coordinate 1,083 of CAZDJE010000119.1, forward strand.
AGACATTTCGCAATAAACATCAGGGTACCATCGAGCAGGAGCTCCTTTGTCTTTGCGACGAAGTACCGCACCTGAGAGACCCACTTTCGGATACATTGCGTATTCAGACACTCTGTGACAATCAAGAGGGAATAAGCTCCGAGCATGTTCTAAAACAGGCGGACAGCTTTAATATTTTGTCACAGGATCGTGAACTCCCCTTACCATCCACCTTTATGGAAACAGTACGAACACTTGGGGCCACACATAAACTAATTATTCCTCCCGTCGAAATCGATATGGCTGAGGAACAGAATTTCCTTCAATAATTGTAACTGTTCAGCGTGTTGTTTTTTCTTAAAAGTATTTCGGGAAGCATGGTTCATTCCCACGTTGTATGAAGTTTTAGTCAAAAAACGTTACAAACAGAATGGAGTTAAAAATTACACGGAATAGTCACCACTAATTTATTCTATCCCAGGGAGAGAACGATGAGAAAATCAGTAACCGGTTTAGCATTGGCACTCGTTGCCGCAGTCATGTTTTCGCTCAGCCCGACACAGAGTATGGCTTCCGACAACTTTATTTTTGGCCTCCTTATGGTTGGCCCAGCCAATGATCATGGCTGGAGCCAGGCCCATTACGAAGCTGGAAAAGAGATTGAAAAGCAGATCCCTGGAAGCAAGATGCTCTATATCGACAAGGTTAATCCCGCCGACCGCCCTGGAGTCACCGTCCCATTTCTTGTTGACGATCTGATCTCAAAGGGAGCAAAACTCATCATAGGAAACTCCGATGATATGACCGATGGTATCCGTGAGGCTGCCATGCTCAACCCGGAAATCAAATTTATTCATATTTCCGGTTCCGATGCACTCAATCCCAAGTCGCCAACAAACCTTTCCAACCTGATGGGGAAAATGGAATATGGCCAGATGATGGCGGGTTTTGCTGCTGCAATGACCACCAAAACCGGCAAGATTGGATACCTTGGACCACTGATCAACGATGAAACCAAACGTCTTGCTGCCGCCTGTTACCTCGGCGCCCGTTATGCTTGGACAAATATCCTTAAAAAAGATCCTGCGACACTGAGCTTTAAGGTGACCTGGATCGGTTTTTGGTTCAATATTCCAGGAATTACCTCCGACCCGACACAGGTTGCCAAAAACTTCTTTGACTCAGGAGCGGACGTTGTTATTTCAGGAATCGATACAACCGAGGCTCTAACAGTCGCTGATCAGAGAAAAAAAGAAGGTGCTGACGTATCAGCCATTCCCTATGATTTCCAGGGAGGATGTGATACCGCCCCCAATGCATGTCTTGGTGTCCCATACTTTAACTGGGTTCCGGGATATAGTCACTTTATCAACAGTGCAATAAACAACAGCTGGAAAAAAGAATGGCTCTGGCTTGGACCTGACTGGAGTGACATGAATAATAACATGACATCTCCCATAGGCTTTCAAAATGGCGGAGCCCTTTCAGATGATGTCAAAACAGCGCTTACTGCCTTTGTAAAAGGTCTTGGCGACGGATCAATATCTCTTTTTAGCGGCCCTCTTAACTTTCAGGACAAAACCGTTTTCCTTAAAGATGGCGAAACCGCAACTGAAATGCAGATCTGGCATCTACCACAGCTTCTTGAAGGTATGAAAGGCCCGTCTAAATAGAAACTAGATGCGCTCAGGACTTCACATAAGAAATAGCATTCACCGGTATTTTTTTACCTGATCAGCACCAAAAATCAGGTAACTGCAAAGACCGACTGTAGGAGCCCGCCCCTGTGGGCGAAACAATCCGGAATTACTAGTGTTTTCGCCCGCAGGGGCGGCCTCCTACAGGTGGTATCAGCAAAGGATGAGCTGCTCTAATAATTAGTAACTTTTACAACTGACACCTGTTACTCCTGATTGGCTGTCTTCAAAGCTCGCTTTTAATTTTTCACCTCTTCTCTAGTGCCTCTCTATGGATGTAGAGTTTCGCCATATTTCCAAAAAATTTGGATCCGTAACAGCCCTGACTGACATAAACCTGACAGTACGCTCCGGTACCATCCATGGATTGATAGGTGAAAACGGTGCCGGAAAATCAACACTGATGAAGATTCTCACCGGCTACCAGTCTAAATCGGACGGTACCATCCTGATCGATGGCAGGGAGACACAACTCAACACTCCAAAAGAAGCTGCATCTTCAGGCATTGGCATGCTCTACCAGGAGCCAATGGACTTCACTCCCCTTACTGTTCTTGAAAACTTTTCACTCGGTAATCCAGGTCGCGATCGCAGCGCATTACGATTATCCTTGAAAACCCTGAGCTCTCGTTTCGGATTCTCTCTTGATCCCAATCGATGCGTCGACTCATTGACCGTTGGAGAGAGGCAACAGATTGAACTTCTTCGCCTAATCCACTGTAAAACAGGTGTCTTAATCCTTGATGAACCCACCACGGGTATTTCGCCAGCTCAAAAAGAGACCCTCTTCCCCACACTGAAACAACTCGCCGCAGAGGGCATAACCATCCTACTTGTCTCCCATAAGCTTGAAGAAGTGGCAAGCCTCTGTAGCGAAGTAACGGTCCTTCGCCAGGGAAGTGTCAGCCACAACGCCAGCGCTCCCTTTCATTTTGCAGAACTCCTTGATGCCATGTTCGGATCGATCCCTGAGCAAAAGGATAAAGACGCCCCACGAGCTACCGGAGCAGTAAGCTTGCAGATGGAAAATGTGGTTGCCACTGGAGAACGACTGGGGCTTAGGCACTGCAACATCAACTGCGCGGAAGGTGAAGTAATTGGCCTTGCAGGGCTTGACGGGGCAGGACAGTCCACATTTCTACGTCTTGCCGCAGGGCTTGCCAACCCAAATCGTGGCAGGGTGAAACTTTTTGGTGAAGAACTTCTTCATAATAGTCATGCCTGCAGGCAGGCTCAAAGGCTGCAAACTTCATTTATCCCCGCCAACCGTCTGGAAGAGGCTCTGTTTGCGGACCTCTCTCTTAGCGATCATTTCAGTCTGCGTGATAAGCAAGACTCCTTTTGGCAGGCCAAAAAAAATAGAAGAGAGCAGGTAAAAAAAGCGATAAGAACATTCAACATAAAAGGTGAGGCCTGCAATGTTGCAGGAGAGCTTTCCGGCGGCAACCAGCAACGCCTACTGCTGGCCCTGCTCGAACCGGACTCACGTCTGCTTCTTCTTGAAAATCCGACCAGGGGACTGGATATCAGATCAGGGCAATGGGTCTGGAACCATCTTCGCCGGAAACTCAGCCAAAAAACGACGATACTTTTCTCATCTCCAGAACTTGATGAAATCCTCCATTTCAGTGATCGTATCCTGGTTTTTCATGATGGCGAAATTGTACTCGACTGCTCCGTTTCAGAAACCAGCCATGGTTCCATTGCGGCTGCCATGACGGGGGCAACACCTCAGTGAAAAACAAAATCTCCGCATTGAGCATACCACGTACAACACTTGATATTCTGCTGGGAACGACCCTGGTCGTTGCATTTACAGCACTCATCCTTCTAATCGCCGACGCCCCGGTTCTTGCCGCCTTTAAAAATATCTGCCTTGGTGCATTTTCCTCCACTAGCAAAGTCAGCCAGGTACTCTCCGTCTGGGTTCCTCTGGTTCTCTGTTCCTGCGGACTCCTGTACAGCTTTAGAGTTCATCTCTGGAATATTGGCATCGAAGGACAGATCGCCATGGGAGCCGTTGCTGCGATGGCTGCTCTTCGCATTCCCGGACCCCACAACCCGACATTTATCCTCACCCTTGCTTTTTTTGCATCCATGCTTGGCGGAGCACTATGGGGCCTTCTTGCAGGGCTTCTTAAAACACGAGGTGGGGTTCATGAAATTTTTGGTGGTCTTGGGCTGAACTTTGTCGCTCAAGGCTTTATTCTCTGGCTTATCTTTGGCCCCTGGAAACGCCCGGGAATTGCCTCCATGAGTGGTACGGAACTACTTTCCTTTGACCTTTGGCTCTCAACACCTACCGGCTGGCGGGTCGCAAGCATTGGGTTAATCATTGCTGTTTTAGTTATCCTGCTCAGCTGGCTGATCCTTGTAAAAAGCAGATTTGGTCTAAAACTTACAGCTATTGGACAAAATCCGAGAGCAGCACGTCTCTACAGCCTGATGCCAGAGAGATACTATCTCAAGGCTATTGCTATTGCCGGTGCCTGCGCAGGACTTGCCGGTTTTCTCCAGGTAACCGGAGTGTACCATCGCCTGATCCCTTCCATTTCAAGCGGGTATGGGTATCTTGCACTGCTTGTCGTGATGCTTGCCGGATATAGAATCATCCTACTCCCTTTTCTTGCCCTCTTTTTTGCCGCCCTGAATGTCGGTGCCATACAGCTCCCCATCGTTTTGCAGCTGGACTCATCTCTTTCCGGTGTTATTCAGGGCTGTTGTGTACTGAGTGCTCTTTTTGTACTGGGAATCAGACAGAAGAGGAAGCAGTCATGATGGGTGATATTTCCCTTCCGATATTGATAGCATCCGTACTTGCTGCCAGTGCACCTCTAATTATTATTGCTCTTGGAGAAACACTCACCGAGAAGAGTGGTGTTATCAATCTCTCACTTGAGGGAGTTGTGCTTTTTTCAGCCATGGCCGCATTTGTTGCTGCCAAGGTAACCGACTCACTGCTTCTTGGCTTTTTAGCGGGCGGATGCGCCGGAATGCTTACAGGGATAATTGTGGGGTATTTCAGTGTCTACCTACACCTCTCACAGGTGGCCGTTGGTTTTGCACTGTCATTACTCTGTCGTGATCTTGCTTACTTCCTCGGCAATCCTTACAGCAGGGTACCGGGTCCAGGCCTCCTTACAACAAAAGTTCCTTTTCACGAAGCCCTGCCGTCCTCACTACAAATAATATTTACCCAACCGCTCACCGTCTGGTTTGCCATTCTACTCATTGGGGCACTCTACTATTTTTTCACCTTTAGCAAAGCTGGCCTGAATCTACGTTCTGTCGGAGAAAACCCCGAGGCATCCTTTGCACGCGGACTCAATCCCTCCAAAATCCAGATGATAGCAGTTCTTGCGGGCTCTTTTCTGGTCGGTATAGGAGGGGCTGCCTATTCTCTTTCCTTAAAACCGGGATGGGGCCGTCCCCAGGGAGCAGAAGGAATTGGTTGGATATGCCTTGCTCTTGTGATTTTTGGCGGCTGGAACCCTTGCCGTGTCGCTCTGGGTGCCATGCTTTTTGCCTTTCTACAGGTCAGTGGTATTGGCCTTCAAGATCTTTTTCCTGGAGTTCCGGCACAAGTCTTTCAGACTGCACCATTCCCTCTGATGATTTTTACTCTGATTTTTATGCACTACTCAATACGAAAGAATCGTACCCAGGGTCATACACCAAATCCCCTTAAACAATTTGTCCAAAATTTACTTATGGCTCGTGCCCCAAAGGCACTTGGGAAAAGCTACAAACAGGAATAAAAGGGTATCTCTGTAACAATAACTGTCTCTTTTAAAAGGGAACAATTTGTTATCTCCTATCAATTCAAGGTAGAATTACCAAGAAACAAAATCGTTCAATTCGTAAATCCATCCATTGAACAGAAGCCTATTCTATACTTGCATCGGACAGAAAAATATTCTATACTATATGATTCTGCATCAATATTCCAATGTGAATTATTATTCAGCCCAAGGCCCTGTGCCTTTAATGCTGTCATTATTATTATATCACCTGCATTTTACAAGGAGGCCCTATGCTAATTAAGGACTGGATGGCGACCACCATACTCACAGTGGATGCCAACACTTCGGTCATGCGAGCCGGAAGAACAATGAAAGACAATAATATCAGGAGATTACCTGTCGTCTCTCAAGGAAAGCTTGCAGGTATTATCACAGACCGCGACCTCAAAGAAGCGTCTCCATCGTCTAAAACAGATATGGACATGCATGAAATGTACTATCTCCTTTCTGAAATGAAAGTTCAGGATGTGATGACAGAAGCCCCTATTCGACTGAACCTTGACGATACCCTGGAAAAAGCAGCACTCGTAATGCTGAATGAAAAAATTTCCGGTCTGGTTATTGTTGATGCTGAGGATAACCTTGTTGGTCTGCTTTCTGAATCCGATGTGCTTCGTGGTTTTATCCACGCAACGGGTATTCAGGATGGCGCATTTCAGGTTGTTATGGATATGTCCGATATCGGAGGCTCCGTTTCTCAACTTATCGATGTCCTGCGTCAGAACCGCGCACGAGTTCTTTCCATCCTTACTTCTTTTGATGATGCCCCTGCCGGATCTAAGCGTGTATCCATTCGCATCATGCCATATAACGGAGAAGTTGACGATCTGGTCAAAGAACTTGAAGCGATGGAAGGCTACAATATTGTCAGCCAGGGAATGGACGACTTAAAGAACCTGCCCAAAAAATAGAAACTATAAACAAATACAAAACGTTACTTACAAACAACAAGGAGAATTATTTATGTCGAGAAAAATGGTCACAATCGATGGTAACCAGGCGTGTACCCACGTTGCCTACGCCACAAGCGAAGTTATCACCATCTACCCTATTACGCCTTCTTCACCCATGGCTGCTGAGGCGGATACTAAAGCTACAGGAAACCAGGAAAACATCTGGGGATCCATTCCAGTTGTAACTCAGATGCAATCTGAGGGTGGTGTTGCAGGCTCCCTGCACGGTTCCCTTGCAACAGGTGTATTGTGTACCACTTTTACCGCATCTCAGGGTCTCCTCCTGATGATTCCCAACATGTACAAGATTGCCGGTGAGCTCACCCCCACCGTTTTTCATGTAACTGCTCGCTCCATCGCAGCCCAGGGACTCTCCATCTTCGGTGATCATGCTGATATCTACGCAGCACGTCAAACCGGTTGGGGAATGCTCTGCTCCCAGAACGTTCAGGAATGTATGGATATGGCACTAATTTCCACTCAGGTGTCCCTAGCTTCCCGTATTCCTTTTATTCACTTCTTTGATGGTTTTCGTACCTCCCATGAGATTCAGAAGATCGAAGAGTTGACCACTGATGATATGAGCGAAATGATCGACGAAGATAACATTATCGCCCATCGTAAACGTGCACTCACCCCTGACAATCCGACCATGCGTGGTACTGCTCAAAATCCTGATGTGTATTTTACAGGTCGTGAGACTGTTAATAAGTTTTATGAAGCCACCCCGAAAATTGTCCAGGACACCATGGATAAATTCGCTGGCATCACTGGCCGTCAGTATCATCTTTTTGATTATTACGGATCACCCGATGCTACAGATGTTGTTATTATGATGGCATCCGGTTGTGAGACCGTTTCTGCCACCATTGACCATCTTGTCAGTGAAGGCAAAAGTGTTGGACTGGTAATTGTTCGACTCTTTAGACCTTTTGATTGCAAAGCAATGGTTAACGTTCTTCCTTCATCCGTTGAGCGTATCACCGTAATGGATAGAACAAAAGAGCCTGGATCTGCTGGTGAGCCACTGTATCAAGATGTTCGAACCGCAATTGGTGAGGCAACCGAATCAAATAGCGCTGCTTACCAGCCATTGATTCTGTCCGGCCGTTACGGACTTGGCTCTGCTGAGTTCACCCCCACCATGGTAAAAGCTATTTTTGACAACATGGAAGGAATGGCCCCAAAAAATCATTTCTGTGTTGGTCCAAATGATGATGTTGCAGGAACCAGCCTTTCCTACGATCCTGACTTCTCCATCGAAGGTGATGATGTCTATCGTGCCATGTTCTATGGTTTAGGATCCGATGGTACCGTTGGTGCTAACAAAAACACCATTAAAATCATTGGTACTGAAACAGATAACTCTGCACAGGGTTACTTTGTTTATGACTCCAAAAAATCAGGATCTATTACCACCTCTCACCTGAGATTTGGTAAGAATCAAGTTGTTGCTCCTTATCTTATTAATAAGGCAAACTTTATTGCATGTCATAACTTCACCTTCCTTGATCAGTACGACATGCTTCGCAACCTTGAAGAAGGTGGGACTTTTCTTCTTACCACCGGCTTTAATTCAAAGCAGATCTGGAAAGAGTTGCCAAACAGTGTTCAGAAGGACCTGATCAATAAAAAAGCAGAATTCTATATCATCGACGCTCTTGCGCTCGGTATAGCCCTTGGTCTTGGTGCTCGCATCAATATGATCATGCAAACTGCCTTCTTCCTCATTTCCGGTATTATCACCGAGAAAGAAGCAATCGCTGCAATTAAGACCGCCATCAAAAAGACCTACGGCAAAAAAGGCGACAAAATAGTCAACATGAACTACGAAGCCGTTGATGCTGCTGTCAAAAACATCGTTAAAGTGAAGCTTCTCAAATCCACTAGTGGACATGAGATGCCTCCAACCGTTCCTGAATCTGCGCCTGACTTCGTTAAGAATGTTACCGCTAAGATGATTGAAGGAAAAGGCGATCAGGTTAAGGTTTCCGAGATGCCTAATGATGGTACCTGGCCTACAGCTACCACCCAGTATGAGAAACGTAACATCGGTGTAAACGTTCCGGAATGGCTCGAGGAAAACTGCATTCAGTGTGGTCAGTGTTCTCTCGTTTGTCCTCATGCTGCAATTCGTATGAAGATCGGTAAAATGGTTAAAGCTCCCAAGGGATTCAAAACCATTCCTGCCGTTGGCAAAGCCTTCAAGGGGTCCCAATTTGCCATTCAGGTATTCACCCAGGATTGCTGCTCCTGTACGCAGTGCATGGATGTTTGTCCTGGTAAGAAGGGCAACAAGGCTATCCAGATGGTACCAAACTCTGATAAAATCCGTAACGCTCAGCTTCCAAACGTTGAATACTTCCTGGCACAGCCAGAGGTTGCTGCGGCCGACGTTAACCCTGCAACAATCAAGGGAAGCCAGCTGCTTCGTCCTCTCTTTGAATTCTCCGGTGCCTGTGCCGGTTGTGGTGAGACTCCATACATCAAGCTTGTTACCCAGATGTTTGGTGATAGAATGCTGATTGCCAATGCAACCGGTTGTTCTTCCATCTACGGTGGTAACCTTCCAACCACTCCATATTGTAAACGTGAAGACGGACGCGGACCTGCATGGGCCAACTCCCTTTTCGAGGACAATGCTGAGTTTGGTCTTGGTATGCGCGCTTCAGTCAGCAAACTTGGATCCCAGGCTATAGAGCTTATGGACAAGGCAGTTACTGAAAAACTAATCACCAAGAAAATGGCTACTGACATCAATAAAGCTGTTCAGAAAAGTCAGATGGACATTGAAGCTCAACGTGACCGGGTTGCTAAACTAAAAGCTAAGCTTGAAGGATCCGACAATAAAATAGCCAAAAGACTTCTTGGTTGTGCCGATTACCTCGTGAAGAAATCAGTATGGATCTTCGGTGGTGACGGTTGGGCATATGATATCGGATATGGCGGACTGGATCACGTACTTGCATCAGGTGAAAACGTTAACGTTATGATCCTTGATACCGAGGTGTACTCCAATACCGGTGGTCAGATGTCCAAGTCTACTCCTCGCGCTGCCACAGCACAGTTTGCAGCGGGTGGTAAGAAGATGCCGAAGAAGGATATCGGTATGATCTTCTCCACATACGGAAATGTATATGTGGCGAAAATTTCCATGGGTGCCAATCCAACTCAGGTTGCCAAGGCAATTGCAGAGGCTGAAGCGTATGATGGACCATCCCTTATCATCGCATACTCTCACTGCATCAACCATGGTATAAACATGACTCAAGGTCTGCATCAGCAGAAGAAAGCCGTACAATGTGGTCACTGGCCACTGTATCGCTACAACCCTGATCTTGAAGACGCGGGTAAGAATCCTCTTTCCATCGACTCCAAAGAGCCTACAATGACTTTTGAAGAGTACGCAATGGGCGAGAACCGCTACCGTATGCTGAAGATGATGAATCCTGAGCATGCTG
>CAZDJE010000120.1:0-10700 GCA_964505715.1 uncultured Desulfocapsa sp.
TCCTCAATAAAAGGATATTTATCTTGAAATTCCCTTCGACAGAATGTAAATAGTGCTGTCCTGATATAGTACGTCATACGTAAGCGTCTCTATCCCATATTTCCGGGAAGGGGCGTTTTCAGGTTTAATAACAAGAGTTTTCAGTAAAGGAAAAGTTATGATCACTGCAACAGATGTCGCTCTCTCCTATGGGAAGAGGGTAATTTTTAAGGATGTGAATATTAAGTTCAGACCTGGTAACTGCTATGGCCTTATAGGAGCGAATGGCGCCGGAAAAACCACATTTCTGAAAATACTGGCCGGTGATTTTGATCCGGATCATGGCACTGTTTCTGTTGGAAGTAAGGAACGAATTGCCGTGCTGCGGCAGGATCATTTTGCTTTCGATGAGATAAAGGTCCTAGATACCGTGATTATGGGCCACAAGCGGCTCTATGACCTTTTGGCCGAGCGTGAAATATTGTATGCAAAGGCAGATTTTACCGAGGAAGACGGTATTCGCAGCGGGGATCTTGAGGCACAGGTCGAAGAGCTGAACGGTTATGAGGCCGAATCCGAAGCGGCTGTTTTACTCAGTGGTCTCGGTATTGGCGAAGAACTTCTCGATAAGACAATGAAGGAATTGGAGGGTGGTGAAAAGGTACGCGTTCTCCTTGCACAGGCACTCTTTGGAACGCCGGATGTTCTGCTACTCGATGAGCCGACAAATAATCTTGATATTGATTCCATTGCCTGGTTGGAAAATTTTCTTGATAGATTTCAGAACACTGTCATTATTGTTTCCCATGATAGGCACTTTTTAAATCAAGTCTGTACCCATGTGGCTGATATAGATTTCGGGAAAATTGCCATCTATGTAGGCAATTACGATTTCTGGTATCAGGCAAGCCAGCTGGTGCTGCAGCAGAAACAAAATGAGAATAAGAAAGCAACTGCGAAGGCTAAAGAGTTACAGGATTTTATCAGACGTTTCTCGTCCAATGCGTCCAAGGCCAAACAGGCAACATCCCGAAAAAAATTATTGGATAAATTAACACTTGAGGAGATGCCGACATCTTCTAGAAAATATCCTTTTATCTCTTTTAAGCCAGGTCGCCCCTGTGGTGATATAATTTTGGAAATCCAGGGCTTAAGTAAAGCTGTGGATGGAGTGCCCCTGTTTGAGAATCTCGATCTCATTGTGAACAAGGATGAAAAAATCGCTTTTGTTGGCAGTAACAGCCTTGCCAAAACAACACTTTTCCAAATCCTCACCGGAAAACTTGAGGCGGATAGTGGTAGCTTTCGCTGGGGAGTTACCATGAGTCACTCCTTTTTTGCCAAAGAAAATAGTGCGCTTTTTGCCAAAGATGTCACTCTCGTTGACTGGCTGGGTGATTACACACCCATAACAGAGGGGGAAACATTTGCTAGGGGCTTTTTGGGGAAGATGCTTTTCTCTGGAGAAGAGGCTCTGAAAAAGACCAGCGTTCTTTCCGGTGGCGAAAAGGTGCGCTGTCTGCTTTCAAAGATGATGCTTTCAGATGCTAACTGTCTTATTATGGATGAACCAACCAACCATCTGGATCTGGAATCCATTACCGCACTCAATAATGGGCTGATAGCCTTCCCTGAGGTTGTTTTGTTTTCCTCCCATGATCACCAGTTTGTCGATACTATTGCCAATAGAATCATAGAGTTATTGCCGAGTGGTGTGATTGACAGGATGATGCCTTTTCAGGATTATCTGCTGGATGAAAAGGTGGATAAGTTGCGTGAAGAACTGTCCTGATGTGATGGCGGAGGTGTTGCCTGGTTGTGGGAAGTTGTACGCTCAGGAGTTGTGAAAAAATATGCCTTAACTGTTCTGAAATGATAGGGGAGTTAAGGCTATTATTAGTATCGTCACCAATCAGATTGGAGGCGCAATGGTGACCAGGATTCGCAGGTTTGTTTCTGCTCGTACCCCATGTGGTTCCCGAATCTGTGAAACCAGAATATCCCCTTCCGTTGCAGGTATCTCTGTATCTCCCTCGCCAAGAAAAAATCCATTTCCTTCTAGTACCTGAATTGATAACTCTCCGTCAAGATCGTGTGAGTGTACGGGAAATGTGACGCCTGCCTCGAGATTGAAGTTGATGATTTTGAAGAATTCAGAGTCCTGTACCAGGAAAAAACGTTTCATCGCACCGCTGGTGTATTCGTTTGTATCGTCAAGTTTTAAAACTTTCATTTCTGTTCTCCATTGAATATGGGTGAAGCAATCTTGTTATATTATTCCGCACAGCTTGAGCACTAATGTTCGGTACTTTAGTAACGTATTCATGTATTCCATTTACACAAGAGAGCTGGATCGTTTTAGGGAAGAAAGTAGCAAAAAAAGAGACAGGATGTTCTACTGCTTTTTTGTATGAAATCATAATGTGTAAATAGTACTATGGGTTGTCGAAATGTCAGAGATACATGGTCGGGTTAAGCTAAGATCCTCCTGGAAACAAAAAATCGGGGAGGAGTTTGAGCAGGAGTATATGCAGAAACTCAGGCAGTTTCTTATCCACGAAAAACAGGCTGGAAAAGTAATATACCCAGAGAGTGACGATATATTCAATAGCATGAATCTGACCTCTTTTGCAGATGTGAAGGTGGTCATTATCGGTCAGGATCCCTATCATGGCCCAGGACAATCGCATGGACTCTGTTTTTCGGTAAAACCGGGCGTGAAAATACCACCATCTCTTAGAAATATTTATCAGGAGATTCATCAGGATCTTGGGCTTCCCATCTGTAAACATGGGTATTTAAAAAGCTGGGCCGAACAAGGGGTACTGCTACTCAACAGTGTTCTTACCGTTGAGAAGAAGATGGCTGGATCACATCAGGGCAAGGGCTGGGAACATTTTACCGATGCTATTATAGCCGTGCTTAATAAAGAGCATAGTGGACTGGTATTTCTTTTGTGGGGGAGTTACGCTCAGAAGAAAGGGAAGATTATAGATCAAAATCGCCATTTAATTCTGCAGTCTGTCCATCCTTCCCCCCTTTCTGCTCATCGAGGATTTTTCGGGAATCATCATTTCTCAAAATCGAATGCTTATCTTGAACAGCAGGGGAAAACCGCAATTGACTGGGGACTACCAGAGTTGTAGTGCTACTTATACAGGCTTAGTTATTGTCCGCCACTGTTTGATTCTGCTGAATATCACCGAATACTGCCTGTAGGAGCGCCCTGCATGCGAAAGATAACAGGAACATTATACTTGTCGTCTGCAGGGGCGGCTCCTACGGTTGAACTTTACAGTTACCTGACCTTTTGTGTAGTCAGGTAGGTTTGTGTCCGCTAAGCAGGAATATAGGATATTGTTTATTAATCTCTTCCTTGGAAATGGTGTGAATAAATTCACTTTTCATATCTTCAAGGCCTATATCCTGGAGATAAGTGCTTAACTCTTCAGGGTCAAATCCCTTATGCCAGATGCCTTCAATATCTGCGCCATGGAAAGAACCATCCTCGGTCAGCAGGTCGGCAATGGCAATATAACCACCTGGATTGAGAAGATCTGCAAAGCGTTTAAGCATCTCCTTCGCATCCTGAATATGGTGCAGTGTCATCGCACAGAAAATGATATCATGTTTCTGGCTGTATTGGTCCTTTGCCAGGTCACAGCAAAGTGTCTGGATAGTTCCATTATCCTGATTGTCGATTTTTTCCTGTAATACATCAAGCATCCCCTGGGAGGTGTCGATGGTTGTCAAACGTTTAAGAGCAGGAGCAACGGCGAGGCCAACAAGGCCGGTTCCGCAACCATATTCCATACCATCCATTGTTTTTTCGAGTGGTAATGTCAAGATTGCTGTGCTTATCTTTTCTGCGAGCATCACCCGGCGTGATTTTCCATCCCATCCTGCTGCTGCTTTATCAAAATGTTTAGTGGTCATCTGTTTTTTTTCCTTTTATCAGTTCTTTCTACAATTCCCCAACTTGATCAAAAAGATCGCTGTCTTTTTCGATCTTCACTCTGTTACCAATAATCATCCGGTTGCTGTTAGCAAGCATAGCTGTGAAGGCGTCCGCATAGGAACGCATGTCCTGTACGGTGGTGGAAATGATCTCCTCGATTCGCTGTTGTTTGAAATCTGTTGTGATGCCACTTAGGTATTCGTTGCGTGCAGTGACACCAATTGCAGCAGCAGCCTGATGCGGGGTGAAATTGCCATAGGTCCCAATGACAAGTTGTTGCAGTACTTCGGGTGGAAGCTCAAGCTTCCTGACTACGTCCGCAAGAGCGAGATAACTGTCATAGGTTTTTCGTACCTGCGGGTCACGGTAGCTGATAACTGCAAAGTTGCCACTGACATGGCTGAACTGGATAAAGCAACCATAGGCTCCTCCCATCTGCCGTACTGTATTCCAAAGATAGTCACGGGAGAGGTAGGTTTTTAGTACCTCAAAATGTCCGTTATAGCCAATACCGTCAGGGAGCAACTTGCCGCCTAGTACCGCATAGACGACCTCAGCCGAGGTGATCAGAGCTTCATGTTCTGGATGTTTTGGAAGGGTCCACTCCTGTAGATTTTGTACTGTATCTGGGAGTGCAGAAATCAGGCCTGCACAGTGCTGTTTGAAGGTACTGACTTCATGCTCATTGGCGGTGATCGAGAGTGTCAGGTTGCTTCGGTTGAAAATAATAGAGGCCATTTCTCGAAGGCCGGTCAGAAAAGATTCTTCAAGCTTTGGATAATTATGGGCGAGTTCCTTGGTGCTTCGATAGCTTGTTACCCCAGAAACATTTTCATTGCAGGCACCTGCTCTGCTTATTTGAGCAAAGGCAAGGGAAGTGGGAAGGTTGTATCCCTCACTCTGGGCATCATGTTCTGTCCAGGCAAAATCACGAATAACAATTTCTTTAATATGGCTACGATCATCTAAAGAAAGGTCGGAAAAAATATTGCTTAGCAGCTGGATTGCCTGTTCCTGGTATTCCGGTAAGCACTTCATTTGGAACCAGAGTATGGGACGAAAATCCCCCTTACCGCCTTTCTTCACATGGCACTGGAAGTTGTGTGAAAATCCACCTGTACAGATGCCAAGCTCTCTTGCAAGGTGCATATAATCCATCCTGGATGTCCCGATTTCGGTCACAATACTTCCGAAAAGATCGAGCCAGGGAAGGTACTTTGAGGGGAGGCAGGAGATGCTGAAACCGATATCAATATAGGAGATATGGTCGGTGTCCAGTTCGCTGATAAGGAATTCACAGCCATTGATATCCGAGGCCTGCACCCGATGAAAACTCTGTTTCTTTTCAAGGTCATTCAGCCCTAACTGGGGAAGCTGGGCAAGCGTTTCCACACTGTTTGATCGCTGTTGATCCTCCATCAGCTCTAAAGTTCTGGCGATAAGCTTCTCCTGACCGCTCTGGTCCAGGCTTTTTCCGTAGGCTTCAAGGCGGGCTGCCTCGCTGGCCTGATCACGAGCCTGTTTTTTAGGATCCGGTGTAAGGGTGACCACCACGGTGGCCGGGTTATCAAGCAGATATTTTTTGATCAGTTCTTCAAAGTAGTTCTCATGTAATGCTTTATTGCGAATGGTGGCAAAGAGTTCATTGATTTGGAGAGATTTGTACGGGTCGGTTCCATACTTAAATGCAGGGAGTGCCTTGCCGATCAGATCGAGGCCTCGCTGGGCCTTGCAGCCCTCTTCACGTACCCCGAACTCATATTTGTTCAGTTCAGAGAGGATAAGCTCACGTTCCAAGCCATCCGCTGCCATTTGTGAAAGGGTTTGTTTGTATAAATCCAGAAATTTGTCTCGTTTTTCAGGGTCGCTTCCCACTAGATAGCTTACCATCATGGTCTTAAAGCTTGAGGTAGAGAGGTAAAAGCCGCCAAAATCTTTACATAAGCCACTTGTAATAATGGTGTTTTTTAGAGGTGATGCGTCTGAATTATAGAGAATATTGGCAATGATCTGGAAGGCTGCATTTTCCTCACGATTCAGTACTGTGGATACTCTGCTTGCCACGGCAATGAATGTTTTTTGAGCAGTATCGCTTGAGTCGACACTGTAATTATCTTCGATATAACTGGTTTCGTAGGTGTCCTCTCCTTGGGTAACCTCGGCTCGCGTCCCTTTTTCTGGGAAGGCGGAAAGAAAATTGTCCTGCAGATATGCCAGCTCCTGCCCAAGATCAGCATCACCATAGACAAAGAATGTTGCATTCGATGGGTGGTAATGGGTCTTGTGAAAGCTGCAAAATTCTTCGTAGGAGAGATCCGGAATGTTCTTCGGATCGCCCCCGGACTCATGGGCGTAGGTCGAATTTGGCATCAGTCCGCCAAATATATGATGAAAAATCAGTCGAATAGGGTCTGAAAAAGCTCCCTTCATCTCATTGTAGACAACCCCCTGGTACTGCAGGGGAGACTCTTTACTTTCCTGATGATAATGCCATCCTTCTTGCTCGAATGTAGATCTGGCGAGCAATGGATTAAGGACCACATCCATATACACATCCATGATATTGAAATATTCTTTGAGATTTCTGGTGGCAAATGGATAGTAGGTGATATCCGATCCGGTCATGGCATTGAGGAATGTCATCAGACCACCCTTGTTGATCTCTCCAAAGACATCCTTGACCGGGTATTTCTTTGATCCCATAAGCACGGAATGCTCAAGAATATGAGCAACACCTTTTGAATCAGTGGGTATGGTATTGAATGATGCAGAGAAGGTTTTGTTACTGTCATCATTTTTAATGGCAAGTAATGGGCATCCGAGCACATCATGTTCAAAGAGGTATACGGTTGCCTGTATTTCATCAAGTTGCTGCACCTGTTTCAGGGTGAAGCCGGAATAGGTGGAGCCTGGAGTATAGGTCATCTGGGTCTCGTATTAAAAGAGTTTGTTGGAGTCAAGGAGAAGGGTCACTGGACCATCGTTACAGAGTTTCACATCCATCTGGGCCTGGAACGTGCCACTGGCTGTAATAATCTGTTTTTGTTTCACTGTATCTATAAATTGGAGATAGCAGGGCTTTGCTTTTTCTGGAGGCGCAGCGTCGGAATAACCGGGGCGTCGGCCTTTGCGGCAGTCGCCATAGAGGGTAAACTGAGAGACGATAAGCATGGCTCCCCCGGTATCAAGAAGGGAACGATTCATCTTGCCATCCTTATCTTCAAAGATACGAAGGTTGATGATTTTATTCACCATCCATTCTATTTCCGCTTCTTCGTCGTCTTTATGGATGCCAAGCAGTACAAGTAAGCCCGCATCGATTTTTCCTGTTATTTCAGAGTCAACAGTAACTGAAGCACTGCTGACCCGTTGGATAACTGCTCGCATGTTAGATTAAATTAAAGAATCAGCATTGTGGCTGCATTCTTTAGAATGGTTGTCCAAACATAAACCATCCGGTAGTTGATTCTTCGGAGTGTGCAATGTCAAATCGAACAACTGCGCCGGAAAACAGGGCGCGGATACCAACACCGCCATCCACTTTCCAGTCTGTGAAAAGATCGCTATATTCGGGTGCTACTCTTCCGCCTTCGGCAAAGGCAACCAGCTGCAGCCAGTCACTTTTCAGGAACTTCAGCCAGGAAATGTTCCCGATGGGGTTCCAGTCAAGAGTGTGGCGGTATTCGGCAGCGGTGTAGATAACCGATTTGTCGTTAAAACGATCGCTGGGATAGGCACGCATCCTGTAAAAACCACCAAGGGTTGCACCTTCATAGAACGGTGTCGACTCATCAATCGTGATCGAACCATCTGCATTATTCTGTTCTGACCAGCTTGGAGTGTCCCCGGTCCATACGTTAAGAGCAATGATACGCTGTCTTGCCGAGTCGGAGCTTCCAAGAGAAAAATATTTGCTGGCTTCAAACTCTATAAAGGTCCATTCGTTTGGTGATTCAAGCCAGCCAAAATCATGTGTCACTCCGATATACTGGTTACTTCCCGTTGATGGATTGGTAGGGAAATCTGTATTGTTGTAGGAAATGGCCAGCTCAAAGGGATGAACTGTGGCGGCTCTATGGCCATCGGAGAATTCAAAACTGCGATATCGGTTAAACTGCCTGAGAAGGAGAGTCGTAACGCCGTTTTCCATCGGGTTCCAGTTCTCTCCACCAACGGGAGCAGATTTGAGTAAACCGTCTCGCAGGGTGAAGTGCTGCATGGCGTCACCACGGGAAGATCCCAAGGGGAGAACAAATTCAAATTGGAAATCACTCCAGTTATCATACCCACTATCTTCCTGAAAGCCATTGACACTGGAGTCATTGGTTCCCATACGAATAGTATCCTGTTGAGGCTGATCTGTGTATGCCCGGTTTTTTGGGTAGTGTCCTGCCATTCCCTGAGCACTGAAGAAAAAGCGCTTGGCAAAGGAAGGGCGATAATCCCACATCCCGAGAAAAAGAGCAGCGGCATTTTCACTGCTTCCAAAGGCTGCTGCTCCGAGAAGCATCTGTTCCTGACCGTAACCTTTTGCTCCACCACCTAGACCGGCTGTAAATCCCATGCTTTCCGATGAAAAGGCGTAGGGCATGATCAGAGTGTTTTTAGTTCCTCCATTGGGGTTCTCTTCGCGTTCGAGACTACTTTTTATGGAAGTTCTTGGCTTGGCCTGAATTGCTGGTGCCACAATAAGAGTTGCAAGGCCTATGATGCAGATTGTTTTTAGATGTGTGGAAAAATTCATAAGTGACCTGTTTGAAGGTGAGGATACTATTTTTTAATTATAATTAACTGGTTAATCTTAACCTAAAAGAGATATTTTTCCAAATGATATACAGGGATAATTGTTAGAAAATAGGAAGGTCAGTGGAACAGTATTTTGTGGTATCTCGTGGTTGCATTTGGGGAGCACTGGCACAAAAAAAACAGGTGCCGGGTAAAGAACTTGCCTGGCACCTGTATGGATACAGATTCGTCGATTTTATTTTGTTGCTTCTTTGGCAGCGTCTTTTGCCATGTCAGCTGGATTGAGTGCGTCTGTAGCTTTCTTCATTCCAGCGTCGACTGCTTTGTTTGCCTGCTCTTTGGCCATTCCAATTGCTTTTTCCTTGGCGGAATCAGCAACCTGTGTTGCAGCATCTTTTGCCATGTCACCTGTGGCTTTTTTAGCAACTTCCGTAGCTGCTTCTGTTGCAGCGGGAGCATTGGCTGAAGCTGTTGAAAGGGCAACTCCAGTACTAAGGATAAGAACGAGTGCAGCAAGGGACAATTTGTTTGTATGTGTCATGATATTCTCCAGTAAAATTATTGAGGTTTGTGTGGCAATGATAACTCTTCCTACCTGATAACCTGTTGCTAAAATTATATCAATAGTTTTTTCTGTGAGACGCTTATTTTATGGAAGGCCACTGCTGGCTGAGCTGAAAATCCTTATCGAGTTTGCAGGCTTTAATAGACGGGTCGTGGTAAAAGGTAAACCAGCTGTTACGCTTCTGGTAATGCCTAAAGTATTCTTCCTTACGATTGATAACTTCCAATGGGAAATTATCATATGCCATTATCCAGAGTGGGTTTGTGTGGGCGTGGGTAGGAAAGAGATCTCCCAGATGGACCGCCGTTTCTCCTTTTGACACAAGTTCGACTAATTGATGGCCACGGGTATGGCCTCCAGTGTGGCGTAACCGTATGCCGGGAACTACTTCGTGCTCTCCGTCCACAATTGTAAGTTGTCCATTGTTTTTGAGTTGAGCAAAATTGTTAGGCCAGTAGGTGGATTTTGCACGGCGGCAGGGGGTTTCTACGTCTTCCCATTCTGCTTTTTGTACAAAGTGGACAGCTTCTGGAAATGTCAGCTCTTCCTCTTTTTCTGTATTGTGCATAACAACACCGCCGGCGTGGTCAAAATCACAGTGGGTCAGAAGGACATGGCTGATATCCTGGCGTGATAAGCCCATTTCAGCTAGGTCATCTATCAGAGACCAGGGGGACGTTACCTGGAAAATGGAGAGTTGTTTTGGGGTGAGCTTGTTGCCAAGTCCGGTATCGATAATTAAATTATGCGATGCGGTCTTCACGAGCAGGACATCATTACAAAATGGGAGTGTATTATGTATGTCTGCCGGGCACTTTTTTTCCCAGAGAACTTTTGGCACCGCACCGAACATGGTCCCGCCATCGAGGCGAAAGTTTCCTCCGTTTAACCAGTAGATCTGAAACTCACCGAGGGATAATGGAGTAGTGTTCATAATGTTCCTTGTAAATCATACTTAGTTTGAACCTGACTCCATGACGGAGGCAGAATATTTTTAACTATACATCTGTTTTAATGATACATAAACAGGATATATGATGTGGATTGTTTTTTCTGGTACTGTTTTTCTTTTCTGCTTCTACACCATGCTTCTCGTGATTTGGGGGAGCATGAAAATGCGGAGTTTAAGCAAGGCATCGTCTGGTACATATACTCGGACGCCTCTTGTCTCTATAATCGTGCCGGCCTGTAATGAAGAGACCGGACTGGAAGCCGCTTTGCTTTCACTGGCACAACAGGACTACCCGAATGTGGAAATCATCACTATCGATGATCGTTCAACGGATAGAACATTTGAAATTCTTACAAAATATACACAAAAATTTCCTAAAATACACTTGCATCAGATAAAGGAACTCCCTGCAGGCTGGCTTGGAAAAAACCATGCCCTGTATACCGGTGCGAAAATCGCGCATGGAGAGATCCTGCTTTTTACGGATGCTGATATTATTA
>CAZDJE010000121.1:0-10624 GCA_964505715.1 uncultured Desulfocapsa sp.
GGTAAGCGAAGACTCCGGGTAAGCGAAGACTCCGTGCTTCAAATTAGTTTGTTTTGGTCTCCGAAGCATACTAATGCTATTCGAGAAGGCTAAAATGGACGTAGATGGAGTGCTGCTGAATAGTTACTATCAGCCTAGTAAAACTATCTGACTTAAAGGGGCTGCGATCTATAATAAACAGATACGTTTGAACAAAAAAAACCTAGCAAATCTCGGCTAGAAGACGAAAAAAGCTTGTAAAAACTATCGAGCGTATTAAGAGAAGTCGATAAGAATATTTACTAACAAGTAGCATTATGCTGCTCAAGGTTACAACCGTCCAATTCCGAGGAGGAAGCATGAAATTTGTTTCAAAAGTAGTCATGGCTATTGCCGCAGTATCTCTACTGGCAACCCCTGCACTCGCTGAAAAAACTGTTAAATGGAAACTGGCTATGACATGGCCGTCAACCCTCACCCCTCTCGCTTCTCCTCCTGCACAGGTCGCAAAACTTGTTGAAGAGATGAGTGGCGGAAAATTTATCATTAAAGCTGAAGGAAAAGAAAAGCATAAGGCTCCTCTTGGAATCCTTGATATGGTGAAGGGTGGTCAATACCAGATGGGACACAGTGGTTCCTATTACTGGAAGGGCAAGGATATCTCCACTATCTTTTTCACCACCATCCCATTTGGTATGACTACTGCCGAACAATATGCCTGGTTCTACTATGACGATGGTATGAAGTATATGCAGCAAGTGTATGACCGCTTTAAGGTTCTGAATTTCCCTGGTGGTAACACCGGCGTTCAGATGGGTGGATGGTTCAAAAAAGAAATCAACTCTCTCGATGACTTGAAAGGCCTGAAAATGCGTATTCCTGGTCTTGCCGGTGAAGTTTTTGCAAAACTTGGGGTGAATGTAACGAATATTCCAGCTGGCGAGTTGTACACATCGCTTGATCGTGGAACCATTGATGCTCTTGAATGGGTTGGTCCAGGCATGGATATCAAGATGGGTTTCCATAAAGTTGCTCCATTCTATTATACTGGATGGCATGAACCAGCTTCTGAGATGCAGTTTCTCGTCAATAAACGTGCTTTCGAGAAACTCTCTCCTGCAAATCAGACAATTCTCAAGACCGCAATGAAAGCCGCAAGTGCCGATATGTATTACGAAAACTTTGCCGCATCAGCGAACGCCTGGGAACAGATGAAAACAGAATTTCCTAATATTAAGGTTAAGACCTTTCCTCTGCCAGTTCTCAAGGCTATGAAAGCTTCAACCGATGAGCTTCTTGATAATTATGCTGCTAAGGATCCTCAGTTTAAAGCTATTCTTGAATCTCAGCGTGCCTTTATGAAGAAAGCAAGAGCATGGACTGTTATTTCAGATTACAATTATATCAAAACGACCATAGAGCTCGAGCAATAATATCGTCTCTTAGTGAATTGAGGCTGACACCTCCTGATACCTTGTTAATTCTTTCATTTTAAAAAAATTCACAAGGTACTTATGCCAGCTTACCGTTTTACCGGTGTTAGTACATAGATACCGCCTTACCGGAAACTACCGGTAAGGCGGTATTTTTGTATAGATAATTAATATTTTTGGATAACAATGCTGATAGTAGAACAGTTTATTGCAAAATTAGTTGATATAGCAGGGAAAATTATATCTTTCCTTCTCTTGCTTATGGTCCTGAACGTCTCCTATGACGTGATGATGCGCTATCTCTTTCGGAATTCCTCGGTTGGAATGCAGGAGATGGAGTGGCATCTGTTTGCCGTCGTTTTTCTTTTAGGGATTTCGGTGGCATTAAAAGATGAAGGCCATGTGAGGGTTGATTTTCTTTTCGAGACCTTTTCGGCACGTAAGAAAGCGATGATCAATATACTCGGTACCCTCTTTTTTCTTCTACCCATTGCACTTCTTATCCTCAGCGGCTCCTGGGAATTCGTTTATGATTCTTTTATCACCGGTGAAATTTCAGAAGACCCGGGTGGACTTCCTTTCAGATGGGTGATTAAGGGAATGATCCCCTTTGCATTCAGTTTTCTTTTTCTGAGTGGTATCGGATATATACTTCAAAATATTCGTTTGTATAGGGAGGCTGCGTAATGACCGGTATTGTAATGTTTTTTGCTGCCCTTCTTCTGCTGATTGTTGGATATCCCGTTGCCTTCACATTTGGTGCCGTGGCGATGTTCTTCGGGGCAATCGCAGCATTTATCGAATTAATGCCCGATGCTTCGCTGTTAGCTGTTGGAGAAGAGTTTTTTCTTATGTTTTCCATGATGCCTTTTCGTATCTATTCCATCATGACAAACACTATCCTTATGGCTGTTCCACTCTTTATTTTAATGGGCATAGTCCTTCAAAAATCGAATCTCGCAGAACGACTCCTTGAATCCATGGGAGTTCTGTTTGGGAAGGTCCGAGGTGGTGTTGCTATCAGTACTGTCCTTGTAGGTTCATTACTTGCCGCATCAACTGGAGTTGTTGGGGCATCCGTTGTCGCAATGGGTGTTATTTCGCTCCCGGTTATGCTCAAGTATGGCTATTCCAAAAGGCTAGCCACTGGAACTATCTGTGCCTCCGGAACCCTTGGCCAAATCATTCCACCATCCATCGTTCTTATTATTCTGGGTGACGTGTTTCAGCTTCCCGTTGGCGATCTTTTTAAGGCAGCTCTGATGCCTGGTCTGGTCCTGGTGGGAAGTTACATACTCTATATTTTGATTATATCCTTCCTGAAACCTGAGCTCGCCCCTGCTATAGAAATAGAAGAAAAGGATAAAAAAGGATCGCTGGTAAAAGCCCTTTTCGCCATCATTCCTCCCTTAACTCTTATTGTAATGGTACTCGGTTCTATTTTTGCAGGTATTGCCACGCCTACAGAGTCGGCATCGGTTGGTGCCCTTGGAGCTATGATACTTGCGGCCATGTATAAAAAGCTGTCCTGGAAAATCATTCAAGATTCCTGCAATGAGACCGTCAAAATTACCGCCATGGTATTTGCCATTCTTATCGGAGCGACTGCTTTTTCAATGGTGTTTGTTTATACCGGGGCCGACACCATTGTTGAAACCTTTATGATGAGCCTCCCTGGTGAAAAATGGGGATTTCTGATACTCTCCATGCTGGCCATAATGATACTTGGTTTCTTTATTGATTTTATCGAAATTTCCTATATTGTTGTTCCCATACTGCTCCCTATTTCAGATTCAATTGGTTTAAACCCAATGTGGTTTGCTATCCTGATAGCTATGAACTTGCAGACGTCCTTTTTAACCCCACCCTTTGGTTTCTCGCTCTTTTATCTCAAAGGGGTCTGTCCGCCTGAGATACGTACCACTGATATTTATAAAGGGGTGATGCCATTTATTGCAATTCAGGTGGCTGTTCTCTCATCCATCGTCCTTTTTCCCGGCCTCTACGGATTCTAATATTTTCAAGATCGGGTTACAGTCATGGTAAATCGATCTTGACTTAATCTCTACCTTTCGCTGGATTTTGGAGAATGCACGGCTTAGGATGTACATATAAAAACCTGATTACTACTGAAACTCAAGTAACTGTAAAATGGAACTGTAGGAGCTCGCTCTTGCGAGCGATTTTCCTGGTTCAGTAACACCTTCATTCGCTTTCAGGGGCGAGCTCCTACACCAATAAGTGACGAAGTTGAGCTTGAATGGTAAACGGGTATAAAAATGGACAGATCATTGCGGGTTCAATTTGATGGTGGTGCATTAGTACTAGGGGGGGGCTGGGGACTCATGCTGTACTGTGAAAACTTTCAAAAAAGGCACAAGGGCAAGGGGTTGCGCTATACGCCCCTGATAACTCCTCAATAAAACAATGCTCCAGGGCTGTTATTCGCGCCCTAGAGCATTGATATTCTGATTATACTGCTTTTTGCTCCCGTTCTTTCAAGTCAACAGCTGCCTTCATCATTCGGAACAACTCTCTGTAATGATCTTTGTTATGAGTGGTCACATATTGATAAATAACCTGACGCAATTCCTTTTCCTTGATTCCCGAGAATTCAGAACACACTTCTTCAACAAAGGGACCTTCCCAGGAGGGTTCGAATGGAATTTGCTTGGAAAGACAATCTTGATGCAACTCCATTGCTTCGTTAATCAATGTGTCTCTTAAACGTTCAGCTTCGTGGAATTGCTTTTTGGCATGCAGCTTAGATCCCTTTCTATTGGTAATAAAGAGATAAATCTCCTCAAGAGGGCCCTGTCGCATTACTTTAGCCAGATATTTTACTTGTCTGTTTTTTGCACCGCCCTTTAGGCCACGGGTAGCAAGAACCTCCTCATAAAGTACCGTACCGCCAGGAAAGCTTTTCAATTCCTTGTCTGAAAGATCGGCAACTTCTTTTGCAAGTTCTCCAACCTGTTTATAGACACGTTTCATTTCAGATCTGCTGATAAATTCTGACATTGTTCACACCCTATAGAAATACTATTTTGAATAGATTTTGTTTTATTAACTAAAGGTCAATCGATTAAAGCCGCCCTCTTCCCACCAAGGCCTGGACGCATTAATTCCTGTAATTTCAAACAATATTATTTCCAGAATAAGATAGACCTCGCTATTTTTTCGTACACAGCCTGTGAGGGTTTCGCCACGCTCGCCAAGTGCTGCATGAAGGTGAATTAACGGTTCTTCTCCATCCATATAAATGGACCCCGTCCCGATAGCCTCCCGTGCTTCATTTACTTGCGTCCAGACTGGAACAGGTGGCATCACCGGTTCCTCTGGGCCAATCACAACATCAGCATGCCGTATGGCACCCAAAATCTGGAACCAGCCAGCTGTGATTTTTTCTTTTTTAACTATTTCCTTCAAACCAGTGAGGAAATCTTCTTTATGATCAAAGCGTATGGTTAATACGCGACCAATTGATCCAGATCTATAGTCCATATCTTACATCTCTCTACAACAGAGTTTTCAGTTCATCCACTCTTTATTTTTAGAAAAATGGAATCGAGCATTATTACTAGGCAGACTCAACATTCCACACAATAGCCTGAATTGTTTGACCAAAACAGATGGTACCCACAAGTAAGAACACGTAATCAACTGATATTAATCGAAGTATGAATAATCATAGAATAATTCCTATTATTCTATGTCGTTGCATTTCTAGGAATTTAAAAGTACTAATCTTGTTAAGTTATTTCTTGACTAGAAATGATTATTATGTCAAAAGGACTTACTTCCTAATATATTGTTTGTTATAAATCAACTGGAAGAGGAGGTACAGTATGACTTTTTTAGAAGGATTGCTTTGGCTGACATTGAACGTTTATCATGAAGCTCGTTCCGAGCCTGAAATTGGACAGGTTGCTATTGCACATGTTACATTGAATCGTGCAGCGAGCAGGGCCCTTAGTATTAAAAATGTTGTTAAGCAACCCTATCAATTCAGCTGGACTAACCAGAAGAATTCTTATATCCCTGAAGATCCTCAAGCATTTTTCCAATGCATGAAATCTGTCTATATAGCATTAAACTCTGCTGATTTCACGGCCGGAGCAACCTATTATCATCTTGACAATATCGAGCCCTACTGGGCCTCGGAGTATACATTTGTAGAACAGTATGGAAGTCATAAGTTCTACAAACAGTAATACTCACTATTTATAAAATTTCAAAAAAGGGGTGTTGGAATCTTTCCAACACCCCTTTTTTAATGCTTTCGCCTGGCTACGCAGTTGCAGCTTTCTTCAGGCCAGCACAGATTTTCTCTATCTGTTCGTCTGTCATCTTAATAGAAACAGGATAAACTAATGTTCTGGACATGATTTCAGCGGATTTAGGTAATAATTTAGGATCATAAACAATCCTTCTTTTTCCGCCTGGCTCGGCAAATGGGTAACCGGAATCTGCAACGGCAGCCCCCTCAAGTAGATGTTCCCAACTTGGATAGAAGTGCCAGCTATTCTCACTGAAATTTATTGCACCAACGCCGTTTTCTGCAAGAACAGCATTTACCTTCTGGCATTGTTCACTGCTCTCCAGCATAAAGGCAAAAAAGGTTGCAGTATCCCCACTCTCATCAACAAGTGTTCTGAACTGAACGCCTGGAATAGTAGATGCTGCTTGTTTCATTTTTGCTTTATTGGCCTTTTGAGAAACAATCATTGAATCAAGCTTTTTAAGCTGTGCAATTCCTATTGCCCCCTGAAGCTCCATCATTCGATAGTTAAATCCTACAAACCTGCGTCCTTCACCACCACGACCACCAGGATTCACAACGTGATCATGACCATGATCCTGATATTCCGACATGGTACGCCACATATCCTGGTCATTGGTAATTATCATTCCCCCTTCACCTGTGGTCATGGTTTTCACTGAATCAAAGGAGAAGGTGCCACAATGACCAAATGTGCCAAGGTGCTGGCCATTAATCCGCCCTCCGGCTGCCTGGGCAGTATCTTCGAGCACTGGGATGTCATGTTCTTTTGCAATCGCCACGATTTCTTCAATACGTGCCATTGCCCCAAGCATATGGACGGGAATGATACAACGAGTTTTATCAGTGATTTTCTGTTTTAGGTCTTCCGGATCCATGTTCAGCGTTTGATCCACTTCTGTAAAGACCGGAATGGCACCGATATCAAGTATCGCCTCCCAGGTTGCAACAAAAGTGAACCCCTGGGTAATAACCTCATCACCGGGCCCCACACCTAATGCAGCAAGCGCTACCTTAAGAGCTGCTGTTCCTGACGTGACCGCCTGGGCAAATCCTGCCCCGCAGTAGCTAGCAAAATTTTTCTCAAAATCGAGAACCTTATAGACATGTTTACGTTGTTCACCAAATTCGTATCGAAAAAGGATTCCGGTATCTAAAACTTCATTGATTTCTTTTTTTTCTTCATCTCCAAAGACTTCAAAACCTGGCATAATGCAGCTCCCTGTGAATTATTTAGTAAGCATTTCTTTGATTTGATTTTTATCGTTTAGCAATGCGATATTGGGATGATACGTTTTAAGATCTTCTGGAGAATAGAAACCAAAAGTAACTATAATTATCAGATCACCAACCATTCCCTTTCGGGCGGCAGCACCATTTAAGCCAATGACCCCGGAACCAGGCTCGCCTTCAATGGCATAGGTGTCAAAACGTTCACCATTATTTATATTGTATACCTTAACTCTTTCAAATGGAATAATCCCTACGGCATCGAGGAGGTCACGATCAATGGTAAGACTTCCTTCATAATCAAGATCCGCTTCTGTAATAGTGGCCCTGTGTAACTTGGCCCTGAGCATCTGGCGCTCCATAGTAACTACCTTATATTGTATTGGCTTTTCAAAAACCGATTGTTTAATAATTGTACGACGAATATTTTTTCTAAATATGGGCTTATGATTCAATCAGGATAGAATTATCTATTAATCGTACCCTGTCATTGATTTTAACTGCCAGAACAAGAATGGAATCACAATTTACAAGAGTACAGGGCTTCAGGCTCTCCCTATCTACAATTTCTATATAGTCAACGTTGCACTCTTTGTGTTTGACAATCGTTTTTAAAACGATGTTTTTTACTTCCTCGACTGAAACTTCGCTTGATCCATTCTCAGCGAACAGCTTTTTGGCAGCATGAATACTTCTTGATAATGACAGGGCTGCCTCTTGTTCATCTTTTCGTAGATTACTGTTGCGTGAACTCATGGCAAGACCATTTTTTTCGCGCACAATTGGATGCCCAACAATACTGACCGGAAAATCAAGATCTTGTTGCATCCGCCGAATCACAGCAAGTTGTTGGAAATCCTTTTCACCAAACACTGCAAAATGGGGAAGTGTAAGATTGAAAAGTTTGGTAACAACGGTGGTCACGCCATCAAAGTGACCGGGCCTTGAGGCGCCACAAAGAGAAGACGTTAATCCTTTAATCGATACCGTACTTGCAAAGCCTTTCGGATACATACTTCCTTTTTCAGGTGCAAAAATCAGATCAACCCCCGTTGCCTCGGCAAGCGTTCGATCTCTTTCTAAATCATGGGGATAACTACCCAGATCTTCATTGGGACCAAATTGAATAGGATTGACAAAAAGGGTCACGATAACCCGATCAGCGAGGCTTCGTGCTCTGCGCATTAATGCCAGATGCCCATCATGAAACCATCCCATGGTGGGAACCAGTGCAATACTCAAGCCTTGAGCTCTGTATTCCTGAGCCAATGTCTGTATAACAGCCGGGCTGGTAACTACTTCCATTACTCCACTCGAAGGCGAGTAATTTTTTCCTGGATCATACGTTTGAGCTGTGGGTTCTGATCTTCACCAAGAAAGCTACCAAGATATTCTTCATAGACTGCAAGGGCTGCACTATTTTTCTCTTCTGCTTCGAGAACTCTTGCCATCCCCATAAATCCTTCGTCCTTATACCCCTCGATCCCCTTGAGGACACTATACGAGGTAGAGGCATCACCGTATTTCTTTTCTGCCTCTTCTGCCTGGGCAATGCCAAAGGTAAGAAGACCATACATTGAGTTTGATTCGGAAATGTCTGCACGCACCTGGGAGTAATAGCCGGCAGCTTTCGAGTAGAGCTCGTTCTTCATAGACATATGACCAAGTTCAACCGTCGCCCACAGGGCGGAGGGAGTTCCTGTGAACTCACTGACAACATGCTCAAGTGCCTTTGTCTTTTCATCACCAGCCGCATCCATGGAAATTGCAAGACTGCTCGCTGCATTTTCAAGACGCGTAGTTCGATAACTTTGATAGAGTGATCCGGCGATAACCACTGTGACAATTACGGCTCCAGAAATTTGAAGCATTCGTTTATTAGTTCTAACAAATTTCACAAAACCTGGAGGAAGATTGAGCTGGTCAAGAACCCCTCTAGGTTCAACATAAGCACTTTCTTCTATCCGGTTTTGGTCAAACGCACTTTGCTCACTCATCCTACACTCCTGGCTTTTTTCTTTACCTTTATTGGAAAACCCGATACCTCTGTTATGGGCAATGATCAGGTCCGGGTTATATTCTAATTTGCTAACTATTCAGCGAGGGCAACTAATTACCCTTAACTCTGATTTGCAACATTTTATTTTACCCTATCCTGTAACTCATGTCTATTCTCAAACCACGATTAGCAGGTTTTTTAGCGTTCTATCCCTAAGTAGACAACTTTCAATGAATATCACGCCAACAAATACAGTTTATTCGGTAACCACACTCACCAGAGAGCTGAAATCTTTAGTGGAGATGAAATTTCGCTTTATTCAGGTTCAGGGTGAGATTTCAAATCTTAAAAAGCCTTTTTCCGGACACGCCTATTTCACCTTGAAGGACAGTACTGCTCAGATAAAAGCCGTCCTCTTTAAAGGGCAGGCAAGGTATCTTGAGAAGGCGCTTGAGGATGGCCAGAAAGTAGTCTGCCATGGAAGAATTTCCATCTATGAGCCACGCGGTGACTATCAGCTGATAGTTGACAGTGTGGATTTTCATGGGAGCGGTCTCCTGCAGCAACGATTTGAAAAGCTCAAAAAACAACTGCAGACGGAAGGATTGTTTGCACAGGAAAACAAACGCCCTCTTCCTGAATTTCCAAAAGAAGTTGTATTGCTTACATCACCAAGCGGGGCTGCAGTACATGATTTCCTCAAAATTTGGCGGAAACGAAATTTCCCGACAACTATTAAAGTCTTCCCCGTACGTGTTCAGGGGAGTGAAGCAGCGGCAGAAATCGTTAAAGCACTCGATATACTCAATGTAACACGGCCTCAAACAGAGATTGTCGTTCTCTTAAGAGGAGGCGGTTCACTTGAGGATCTCTGGCCTTTTAATGAGGAAATTCTTGCTAGAGCTATCGCCAAGTCTGAGATTCCTGTTGTTTCTGCGATTGGCCACGAAGTTGATTTTAGTATTAGTGATTTTTGTTCGGACCTGCGCGCCCCGACACCAACAGCTGCTGCGGAAATGATAATTCCCGATGGAAATGCATTGGGTAACACATTGAAACGTTGTAAGGAGACGCTGCTTCGCACAGTTTTTGAGAAAATAGACACTTATCAATACAAGATTGATCAAAATCGTAGATTACTGGGTGATATGGATTCTATTTTCACCAACGCATCTCTGCGACTTGATCATACATCCCTTCGTTTAGTGGCACTTGTTGAGAAACTAATTCACAACTACAGGATAAAAAGTGGTGAACTTTCAGCAAGACTCAATCAGAACTCCCCTTTTGCACGAATACAGATGCAGGAACAGCAACTGCGGTTTACATCTGAAAAGCTTATCTATCAGTTTGAAAATATGCTGATAGATAAAGAGTCGAAACTTGCAAGACAGGCTGCGCTGCTAGATGTCGTAAGCCCACTTGCAACGATATCCAGAGGATATTCAATAACGAATAAAATAAATCCGAAAACCGGCAGAAAAACACTTGTTAGGAAAAGCAGTCAGCTGGCTGTTGCGGATACGCTTGAAATACGGCTCCATAGCGGAAGGGTTTCCTGTGAAGTAACTGGACTTACAGAAGAAAAAAAATCCACTTAAGGGGGGTGAGCTCCCGCCAAAACTCCGACAATAAGGTCAGGACTCGTATATTGTATACTTCTATTCTGTTTTTATATCGGACTTTTGTAGCTGTTCAATA
>CAZDJE010000122.1:0-10561 GCA_964505715.1 uncultured Desulfocapsa sp.
TTGGAGCAGAGATTGACCATGATCTGATGGATATTTGTCGGATCTGCTTCAATATCCCCACATTCTTTGTCGATATCCTCTTTTATTTCAATAGTGGTAGGTAAAGCAGATCGCAGCATCTGAAGTGCTTCTTTGATAATTGGATGTGGGGTAAGGGCTTGCAGCTGATGCTCACTTTTTCGGCTGAAGGTGAGAATCTGTTTAACAAGCTCAGCAGCCCTCATGCTTGACTGGATAACCATATCAATATCTTTGTCAGCACGACTGCCGTCAGGAAGCTCTTCTTTAACAATTTGCGAATAACCCAGAATGGCACTGAGAATATTGTTAAAATCATGAGCAATTCCTCCTGCCAGCGTCCCAATAGATTCCATTTTTTCTGCTTGCTGAAGTCGTAATTCAAGTTTCTTTTTTTCTAACTCATCGCTTATACGCTTGGAGATGTCATTCATAATGATTAACGACACCTCTTCTAGTGGAACCATATAGAATTCACATCTTTTGCTGGTACCGTCCTTTGTCGTCAGATCCCATTCCCGCATCCCAACATCAGTACCAGCCGCCCCCGCTTCTTCCATGGCAGCCTGCCAGGATTCTTGCACCCGCTGACGATATTCTAATTCGGGATAGACCGCATGCCACCACTCTTCAGCAGTGGAAATATCTTCCAGTGTATATCCAAATAATTCTATGAACCTGTCATTAAAAAACACTATATCATGGTTCTGATTGGTTATGAGCATAGGGAGGGGGGATTTTTCAATCATTTTTCTAAACCGAGCTTCACTCTCCCTCAGCGCATCTTCTGCTCTTTTTCTTTCGGTAATGTCATATTCAGTGGTTAAAATTAATGGTTCCCCATCTCCTATATCTATACGTTTTGCATTAACAGCCACAGAGAAAGATGTGCCATCTTTGCGAAGGTGTTCAATTTCTGCATATAGCGGTTTACCAGTCATCATTTCTGCAGTTCTCTTTTTAATCAAACGCTTTCCATCTTCATCATCAAGATCAGAAACAGGACGGCCAATGAACTCTTCACGTTTGTATCCATGCATCTGGCAAGCGGACTCATTCGCATCAATAATCACAGGAATTCCATTTGAGGTATTGGGATCAAGAATCATACAATACCCACCGGATTGTTCAAAAAGAGCCCGAAATTTCAGCTCACTTTGTTGTAATTTTTGTTCAGCAAGCCACTTTTGGGTGTTATCGACAATTGAAATCAAAATCTTTTCTAAAGTGTTTTCATAACCCGGTAATATTTTGTAGTTTATTTGAACATAGCGTAAATCGCCATCAGGGGTTTTTACCCATCCATCATGACTGTTTTGAGTCTTACCATTCCACACATCTACTATCTCTTTTCTAAACACTTCAAAAGACTCGGATGTAAAGATTTTATCCAGACCTTGATATAATTGCTCCTTACTTTCAGCTTGGTGAAGATCTAAAGTGGCTTGGTTTACAGCCTTAATTATTATAGCTTGAGAAAGTTCTACTAATTTTTCTGGATACTCATTGAAGTAGGCATCGATATCAAAAATTCCTTCCTCGCGAAGAACTTCAAAACGTTTCTGCACTTCCGTAAAATCCTCAAGCCAACATGATACCGGGTTGTTTTCAAATAAGGCCCTGAATTCTTCCTCTTTGTCTTCCTTAGCCGCCCACAACATGTTTTGTTCTAGTTCCTCTCTGGGAAGCCATCTTTTGAATAGCAATACAATAATAATTACTGCGGCAACAACGTTTATAATTTTAGGGATGATCACAAGTTCTGGGCGTGTCAGAAAATCACCAATCTGTATAGGTATTAGTCCTGAAAGAGATGTGTACCAGAGCCCAAAATAGAGACTTTCAAAAAGGGTGCGGAAGGCGTCTATGGCGAGAATAACCACAAGAGCATGAAACAACTGCTTTGTTTTGCTGTCCCACATCTTCTTCACATAAAAACAAAGAATAAAAGACCACAAAACTATTAGTATCCAATAGATCACCGGGGTTACAAATCGAAATATTTCAGCCATTTTATTTCCTGTCAATTCAATTACATTGTGCTGGAAAGACTAACACAGAGTAGTATCTCACAGTAAGCTTGGACTAGTCAATTGAAAATCACAATAAGGAAGTACCCTTTAAGAACGGTCAGATAAGCCCTGGCAATAGTAACCATCGGCAATTTCAGCAATTAGACCTTATTCCTGATTCTTCTCAGAATCCAGAATGGAGAGGCGATAGCTCCCCCTAAGAAACCAAAATCAAAGGGTGAACATCTCAACATACTGCTCTCGCAGTGTAGTTGAGCTTGCCATTGGATATGATTTCAACTATTTGATATTTGATATACAGTAACCTGATTACCACCCAAACTCAGCTTTTGCTGATAACGTGTGTAGGAGTCCCGCCCCTGCGGGCGCTTGTACCCTTTATTCGGGTGAAAAATATCCATGATCCTGGTGCTATTCGCCCGCAGGGGCGGGGCTCCTACGATTGAATTTTGCGGTTACCTGAGTTTTAGTGGTAATCAGATACACTAATGAATAGCGCTCTA
Organism: uncultured Desulfocapsa sp.; assembly: GCA_964505715.1. Classification (GTDB taxonomy): domain Bacteria; phylum Desulfobacterota; class Desulfobulbia; order Desulfobulbales; family Desulfocapsaceae; genus Desulfocapsa. The sequence continues at coordinate 2,555 of CAZDJE010000122.1, forward strand.
AGGACGTCGTAATTTATTGGCCAAAACCATCTCCCCTTCCAAATACCCGGGTCGCTACAGTAAATCTTTTAATTTCACTACTATTCTCTGCGAGTGTTTCCGAAACTACAAAGTTTAATAAATTCCTTTGACTCTTGATGGCAATACATTCGGAACTATCGAATATTGGCTGAAGCTGACTACGGACGACATCGGAAAAAATAGTGTCACAAGAGGATTGTCGAAGACAATTCATTTTTTCTCAAATCGAAGTTTTTTTATAAAAGACATATATCTGGCTAATATAACAATTATAATTAATTAGATAATAAAAAATGGGAGGGGGAAAACAGATTCGGAAAACCCATTTCTTATAAAATAGGATTAATTGACCTTTCAAATAAAGTGCGATCAAACAATTAATTACTCCACCTTTACTACAGAAAACTATTACAAACTTTATCCTAAATTAGGTTACAAAGAAATATATAATATTTATAGTTTGGACTAATTAAATACCACCTAAATTTTGCAAGTGCGTAAGATCCTAAAATTACAAAAAAAATATGGTGTGAGCCTGTTTCAACGAAGAAAAGCAAAGGCACTTTATACATTGATATTGCAATCAGTAACAGGGGCAATAAGATTCCTGCGAACGAGGCTATGTACCCGCCAGCTGTCAGCAATGATGGCCAGCCTATGAACGATTATGTGATCCATCTGTCAAAAGATAAACTGCCACCAACTCAAGCTTTCTGGTCTTTGCCACTGTACGATATGAAGAACTTTTTTTTTAATCCCAACGATCAAAAAAATACAGTATCGGTGAAAAGGCAGGAATGCAAATGAACAAAAAGGTGGTAAAGACTAAGAAGTTACCAGTTTTCAAGGTCGATAAAGAGTTGAGAGAAACTGTTACTGAGGGAATAAATAATGACTACTCGTAAAGCACTAATAGTAGGAGCGTCAGGTCTAATAGGAGGGTACTGTCTTCAAACTCTCCTAGCTGATCCCAACTACTCAGAAGTAATCGCTCTTGCAAGGAAACCACTCCTCAAAACACATCGTAAGCTCAATGTGGTCATAACAAATTTCAACAACCTTGAGCAAATAACATCTGCAATTTCTGCCAACGATGTCTACTGCTGTTTAGGAACAACGATCAAAAAAGCTGGATCACAAGAATCATTCAGAAATATTGATTATTCACTGGTTGTGACGATAGCAGAGTTAATGAAGGTGCAAGGAGCAGAACAGCTTCTGGTTATATCTTCCATTGGTGCTGATAAAAATTCAAAGGGATTTTATCTCAGGGTTAAAGGGGAACTGGAAGAGGCTGTTAAAGGAATCGATTATAATTGCTTACGCATAATAAGACCGTCATTGCTTTTAGGAAAACGAAAAGAAATTCGTTTTGGAGAAGGAGTTGCTACTATTCTCACCCCTTTACTGAAACCTTTTTTATTTGGTTCTCTAAACAAATATACGCCAGTTGAAGCTGAGTCGGTTGCACAATTTATGGTGAAAATTGCTTATGACCAACCAGTGTCAGGAGTTCATATTTACGAGTCAGATCAGATCGTTTAGGGTTGTAACAATTGATTTAAATAAGGATTATGTCTTTTGCCTCATCAGAACAATATTAAAAACTTCAAGGAGAAAAACCAATGAATAAAACAGAGTTAGTCAATCAGATTGCAGAGTCCGCAGATATTAACACAAAACAAGCAGGAGACGCTCTACAGGCTTTTATGGGTGCAGTCACTGATACCGTGAGGAAAGGGGATAAGCTAACTCTTATAGGATTCGGCACATTCTCTGTTACCGAAAGAAAGGCTCGTGATGGTCGGAATCCTCAAACTGGTGAAACAATTAAAATACCAGCCAAGAAAGTTGTTAAGTTTAAAGCTGGAAGTAAGCTGGCTGACACTGTAAACTAATGTAATATTTATTAAAATGGCAACTGAAACGTCCGCTGATGTTGTAGCCTTCAAAACGTCTGAGCATGTTGGGGAAGCATTGCCAGAAGATATCGACACGGTCAAGATGAATAGAGGCAACCCAGAGGTGAACTTTAGGCACCTACAGAAAGTTTTGTGCTCAAGTGCCAGTTGCAATGTAAGTAGGGTAATGATTGAGAATTTTATAAAATGGTAGAGCTTATCACTGGCTGTCTCAGCTCCGAGTTATCCTATTTCTAGCTCAAGTGGTTATTACGCATCTCGGAAAACAACTTCAGTTGTAGCAATCTTGTCGAACTAAGAATTGGCAGAAAATACTTTTTATATACTCAAGAAGCTGTTTGCCAAAAGGGCCTATGTTATCTGCTGCACTTTTTCAATATATCTATTGATAGAACAGTCAGTGAAACATTGCAGGTAACGTAGCCTGTTGGGTTTTCGATGAATTATAGGAATTGTATGATTCTCTTTTTGGATCTGATTTTCCGAAAGGGTCTTAATTGTGAATGCAAAAGAGATGGCTCAAGCAAGCTCCAGTCCACATTTCTTCAGCCCGTCAGCAGTCGACTCTGCAATACTTTTAAACTGGACCAGGCAATCCCCATTATTGCTATGTCAGGTACACCTTGGCTACTTAAGAATTCCAACTTCGATGCTGTTATTGCCAAGCCGTTTTGCAAAGAAGAGATGCTAGACATGGTACGCCAATTCATTCAAGGACCTGAACCGCAATAATCAAAAGCACAACAACTCAGAGCCCCTCTGTACGCCCCTTCTCCGAGGATACTCTCGGCATTCCTCATGAAGTAATTGGCAATGATATCTGGTCCTTATTTCACCATGAATCTGTAATTAGGGAGGGTGATTATTGAATTCAGTGGCTCATATTTCCGTTGTCAATCTCAATTATTTCAGAAAACCAGCAAGTTCACTTTATTCCTGTACACCTTGACCAACGCTTAATTTACCAAATGGTAAGAGATGTCATCTGGCAATCTCAATACCTGCAGGGAAGATGTAACTTAATATGTTTCCTGAATATACGTAACAAATTGAACACAGCCAAAATCAGGTTAAATGACACCAGAAAGCGATCTGACGCGCTTAATTCAAAAATAGCATTTTTACTGTATTGCCCCCCGCAACTCGACCATCACAATGCACTGATTTTACGGCATTATCTCGCTGCGTGGTTGCGCAGCAGGGAAAGCCTCCATGCAAAGGCAACAGCTTGATATTATCAGATCTTTTTTGTGTATTTTTTCTTTACATTGCTAATTATACCATCTGTCAAGACCCCATACAGTGAGCATATGCTCAACACGTCTTGCTGGACGGTTCTATTATAGCTTCCAAAAGTCATTGTTAGATTCTGTACAATTCAATTCCTAAATCAGGACTTGAATCGTATCAAGAATCAGACTGTTATCTTTCCTAAGAGATCCCAATTTACTTTCCATTCATTGTGGTTACCTCCCCCTACGCGAGATAACAGAATACGTCCCGAGCTTCCACAACCTGCTTGTTTCTGCGCCGCTGGCCAAGTTCACCTAGTGCAATACCATAATATTTTTCAATACGGCCCATTAGTTCAGGAATTTCCATCTAGGAAAAAATTCGTCCTTTAGTTCCTGTTTTTACCGCAGTTGCTCAACAAATGCCCCACTGTCAAGAACAGGTTCATCATATGCTTCTAAAGGATCGCGTTCCTTTGGCAATATACCACCAAGACTCCTTTTCAGCCCCGCCAACAAGTTCAGGATTTTGGCCCTGGAAATACCATCGATGACAAAACTAAGATAATTCGAGCGGACGATGATGTTGGAATCGCCCAAGATAACTACTCACTGACCATTTCACAGTTAGCTATATTTTTTGAAGGAAGGGTGGGTAAAGAGTTGAGAATTTGATAGAAGTGAAATTTATGCAAGGTTCAGATCTGCGACACCCGCTACAGCAACAGTCTGTGCCTCCGACGAGCCTGTTTGTGGGCCCTTTCTCGGAACAGACTTACTTCAGCTACCTTGAGTAGCAGATCTGAAATTAAAATGCCGACACAGAACGATGAACACTCCCTTAATTTCTCAAACACCAGACTTGACTCTAACTCAAAATCAAAGGCTGTGACGTATGAGGCGTTGCTTCATATCCCCGAAATCCAGTTCAAAACAGGCCTGGAGTCTTTCCGGTTTTTTGTAGTCACCGGCAAAGGCATCCAGACCTATCTCATGTTTGAACGAATAACCAATCACGTTGCCGCGGTTCGGTACAGGGCAGGTGAGGTTACCGGCGAAGCATTCGGCCAGTTCACGGGTCACGCGGGTCAGCTCCGAGGCGGAGCCACTCCAGAGGTTGGAGCAGAGGGTGCCGCCTTCAGTGAGGTGGTTTCGGCACGTCGTAAAAAAATCCCGGTTGTAGATAACGTCGGCGATCCCCAGTTCGTCAAAGGCGTCGAGCAGGATTATATCATAGGGCTCCCCGTCGTCCCGGTTCTCCAGGAACGTAACACCGTCCCGACAGTGTACGGTGACGTTGTCCGTCTCCGGTAGCTTGAAATAGCCACGAGCCAGGTCGATTATCTCCTGGGAATGATCCACTGCGTCTATTCGGCAATCTGGAAGCATCGTGCTAAGATATCGCACCAGTGAACCGGCACCGAGCCCGATGAGCAGGATCCGTTTTGGATTGGGGAGGAACATGAGGGAGAGCATCATGTAGCGTGTATAGGGCAGAACCAGAAGATGGGGAGCATCAAGTGCCATTTTCGACTGGAGGAACTTGGTGTTGAAGTAAAGATAGCGGAAATTTTCCCGATCGAATATCTCCACTAACCTGTCTCCACGGCGGGATCTGTGAATGAGTGTCTTGCTGTCTGTTTTCATTTGGCAAATAGGGTCAAGTCTGCTCTTGACTTCTTGATTTGGATTGCTTTATGCGTATATCTGCTGATTGCATGTCTCCACTTCAAAGCCAAAATTGAGTGTGACCATGCAGTCAATACTAAGAGTTTTGTAATGGAACCTGTTTGAACGGCATACCCCGCATGATCTTTTTAGGCCGCCAGACAAACAACAATCGATCACCTTTAAGAAGAAGCTTCCCCCATAAACTTGCGATAGGCAGCCTTCGGTCCCGTTCTCTCTTGCGTAAGAATGGTCAATGGAAAGCCAAGAGCAGACTTGACCCTATACCTCTGTAGACCAAGGCTCACCTTTAACTAAAACAGGAGGCAGATCATCCTATGATATTGCTATGATTTTTAGCCTGTCACAGGCTAAGGCACTGGTGCACCCTGGCACCTGAGCCATTTTTAACAAGTTGCCTTTCAAGCAATTTCCTAAAAAACATAATCTCTAACTCTCCTAAACCCACTCCACCCAAAAATAGACCTTTACGACCTTATAACTTCACCCACAACAATTGTTCGTCCAGCAGTGAATTTGATCTTTTTGTTTATCGTTATAGTGTTAGGTAGTTTTTCAACAATCCGATCTGGGAGAATAACGCAGAAAGTTTTGATAAAAGGAATCCATTTTGTAAATATTGCCAGCGATAAATCTTGAGCGGAAGTGCACCAAGATCTGTCAGCCGGGAAGTCGCATACTAAACAACAATCATGGAGCCAAGGAGTAAAAGCATCTTTATTGTGAATATCTAAATCAATTCCCAAAACATCCCTATTTGCCTTCGCCATTCTGAGCATATTGATATTGTTATCAGAAGCATAGCTTTCTCTATCTAAAAGTTTAGCCGTCAAGGGAAGCAGGCCGGTACCACAACAAGGATCAATAACAGGAGAACTCCCTGAAATATTTATAAGAGCAAGAGCAGCATGAGGTTTAAGGGAAACACAAGTTCTCTCTGTGATATGTTGCAACTTCTCGACGATGCTATTTGTTTTCTCACGAACAAAGCCAGCAACCCATAGCACATTATCTGGTGAGAAAACTAAAATAATTGATTTAGGACTAGAAGCTCTTATTTCCCCTCCGTGAATTTTTTCTGCTAGGAATGCATAACTGGTGGAACCACTCCTTTTTGTCTTATGAATTTTTTCAAGTCTGTAGGGAGATGGAATATTTTCGCTAAAGTTTGTGATGACTTCTTCTGGAGATGATCCTCGAGATACTTCTCTAATAGAAAACCTAGCATAGGCACTTTTCTCTAAGTCAAAAGTCTCACCATAAAAAAATCTATTTGAGGCTTGTGTTAAACCAGCAGAGATCATCTCGGCTAAGGCTAAATCTTCAAATCCTTCGGTTGTATTTCTATAGATCCAGATCATTAGAGGTCTTTTAAATTAAGGTTTGAAAGATGTTATGTATCACTGTTACATTCTATTACCACTAAATGTCTTAATATTGTGTTCAAGCAAAGCAGTTTATAATACTCATAAGTATTATTTTTATGCTGTAATACAATATGGCAACACTCACTGGCAAGGAAATCGAGGATAATATTTTAATGTCGAATTTGACACCAAGAAATATCTTAGGTGGCTTAACACCCCTGGAAGTCCTTACTGGTCGGCGTGTTGCACTTATTACTTGAATCCAGCCTCGATCTGTTACGCCAGTTATCATAACCTATACTTATTGTAATACTTTTCCTAGAATTGGAATTTTGTCGTCATTTTGTTAGTTAGTTGTAGCTGGAAATTTCAGCCAGCCATATCAGCCTGTTTGTTGGCAACCTCAATAAAACCAGTATTAATAAGTTTTCTAATGTCTTGCGCTTTGTTTCCATACTTCCTAATGTATTACAAATGTAATGCATAACGATAGGGAGATTGCAAATGAAGTCCGCAACTATACCAGCACTCAGAGTTGAACCAAAATTACGGCAGGCAGTAGAACAATCGCTGAATAGCGATGAAACGTTGTCAAGTTTTACAGAACAGGCCCTGCGTGAACAAATCAAGCGAAGAAAAATTCAGGGTGAATTCATTGCCCGTGGTATGGAATCCCGGGATAAAGCAAGGCAAAGTGGAGAATACTACAGTGCCGAGGATGTGCTATCCGGTCTCGACGCCATGCTGGCCAAGGCAGAAAAGAGTTGAGCTACCAGGTCCGCTATACAAGAGAGGCCAAAGAAGATATCGAACGTCTTTACGCTTTTCTTCTTGAACGGGATATTCAGTCGGCACGTCGCGCAAAGATTGCCATAGCTAAGGCAATGAAGTTCCTTGAAGACTTTCCATTTACCTGTCGAAAGAGCTCCTCTGACAATCCCTTTCTCCGGGAAATGCTCATTCCTTTTGGCAACAGTGGGTATGTTGCACTCTTTGAAATCGAGGACAAAAAAACTGTCACCATATTGGCCATACGGCATCAGCGAGAAGAGGATTACTATTAATCATCTCACCCCTGAGGCGGGATGATTGAGATTACCGCCAGAGACCTCTTTTTCCCATTCTTATTCAGTGTTGAGGATTTTCTCAGAAAGATACAGTCGCAATATCAACCTGCCTATTACAGCAAAACAGTAGGGATTCACATTGCCAATAGTAAAGACTAAAAAAGGCAAAGGTAAGGGAGTAACCGACTAACTCTGACTTCTCCTGATGATCTATAATTTAATGGACATCAGGGGAGGGTGTTATTCTTCCCAATCATTATTGTTTATAGCATCTTGTACGTCCACTACAAGATGAGCATTCGGGTAAAGCAGTTCACTACCGATTTCCTTCCCAGCATCATTTTTTATAGGCTTAAAAGCTGTTATCTTCATTTTGAGTTGGTCTTCTACCCAGTCTTCAAGTATTGCAAGATCTCCCCATAAAATACCTTTATGGAAATGTGGTCATCATACTGTATTGCTGAAATATCTGCTCTTGCAGTTGAATCGGTCATAGTCTTTATGTATATGAGTAAAAGGGGCTCTGGTAGGTGTCAGACTAAATCAGCCGACCACTTTTCTCGATGTAAGTATAGAAAATGCTCCGATCAACTCTTGGTGTCCTGTATTATTGGTTGTTACTTTTTCGAGCACTCTGAATCCGATTCATCACTTGTTGGCATGCAAACTACGATATCACGCAAACTGTGTGTTTGACAGGAAAGCCGCC
>CAZDJE010000123.1:0-10505 GCA_964505715.1 uncultured Desulfocapsa sp.
TCTGATGAGACCTTTGGTTGGTTGATGTTTGGTGGTGATGTACCTACCAGTCAGGTTCAGCGTATTGGTAGTGAAGGTGACACCATGTTCGTTGGTTTGAGCTCCAAGTTTCAAACCTCAGAGCAGTTGAGTTTCACTGGTAACCTTGTATACATGAACGTTGATGACGAAGGTAAGGCTGTCCATGGCGAAAATCCATTTGAGATTTCCGGTCAGGCAAAATACCAGGTTGGTAAAGGTGTTGAAGTTCTTGCAAGAGTTGGTTACCTGAAGAGTGATGGCGATCTCTATGATGACGCCTTCTCTGCTTACACCCAGATGGAAGTTACATTCTAGTCAGTAGTTTCCATAATTCGTATTGATGTTTAAAAACGAGCTCTGATTTATCGGAGCTCGTTTTTTTTTGGTCAACATATTCTTCCCTTGTTGCTAATCCTTGTCTCCTCTACACAATCAAAATCGCTGGGCCGTCTTTCTTGTAGTTGCAGTGGGGGTTTTTCTGTCCACCATGGACAGTTCCATGATCAACGTTGCACTTCCCTCAATTATGCGGAGTTTTGGAACAAATCTATCGCAAACCGAATGGGTTGTACTGATTTACCTTCTTACAATTACGGTTTCTCTGCTGTTTTGGGGAAAAATTGCAGACCAGATTGGCTTGAGCACGGTCTATCTGAGTGGGATGGTCGTTTTTTCAGTAGGATCTGTTGCCTGTTATTTTTCAACAACCTTGTTTCAATTGATTGGCTTCAGGTTCCTGCAGGCCATGGGTGCTTCCATGATGATGGCAACGGGGCCCGCAATTATTAAATTGGTTTTTCCTACTGACCAATTGGGAAAGGCACTTGGACTTGTGGGCGTGGCGACTTCCATCGGACTTATGGTTGGGCCGGTTATTTCAGGTTTTTTGATCGACAGGTATTCCTGGCGAGAAATATTTCTTGTTACACTTCCTGTCAGCGTACTGGCCAGTTTTACCGGATGGTACTACCTAAGACATTCTTCCTCTAGGGAAGAAGCAAAAAAGAGAACGGAACCGTTTGATTGGACCGGAATGGTTCTCTGGTCAGGAATGATTAGTCTTGCAGTCCTTCTCTCGACTCAGCATTCAGGCATATCGGCCAGAATTCTTGTGGCAGAGGGATTGGCATGTAGTCTATTTTTTATTCTTCTTCTGAAAACGGAATTGAATAAACAGTATCCTCTTTTCCCGCTATCTCTTTTTCGGGACAGCTCCTATTCCATTGCAATGTTTTGTGCCGCACTTTCATTTGCAGTACTCTTTGTCGTACTCATTCTTATGCCCTTTTATCTGGACTATATCCTGGCTCTTTCACCAAAGCGCATTGGTCTGGTTATGATGGCTGTACCGATCTCAGTATTTTTTGTAGCCCCCCTTTCCGGAATGCTTTACAATCGCATCGGTGCAAGATTTTTGACAACCAGTGGCCTTGCAATTGCTGCATTGGGATTGCTGCTGCTCTGTTTCCTTACGGCTGAAAGTTCAACTTTTGATGTGTCTTGGCGTTTAGCACTTCTTGGCTGCGGTCAGGCACTTTTCTTATCTCCGAACAGTGCAACGGTGCTTGAAAATGTTGGCCCCGGACAAACAGGGGTGAGTTCTGGGATGTTGGCCACAGCGCGAAATTTGGGTATGCTTGCGGGAGTAGCATTGGCCGGCCTACTCTTTGGGATGATTTTTTCATGGCTCAGTGGTGGACTGGATTTAAAACAATTCACTTCGGATCAGACGCAAAATTTTATGTATTCCCTAAAGGTCACATTTACTGTCACTGCACTCCTTTCAATTATAGGGGCAGTTCTTTCGTCGTTGAGAAATAATAAAAAGAAGTGATCGGTTGTTGTAATAGCTATCATTGATAGCACAAAACTTTGGAAGCGGCTTCTATCGACTGTCCTTGGGGAGAACAACCTTGGCCACCATTCCACCGGTTTCACCATGTTTTAGGGAAAAATGACCCTGATGTTCAGCAACGATTTTTTCAACCAGAGTGAGTCCCATTCCTGTGCCATAGGTCTTTGTTGTAAAAAATGGGTCGGTAACTTGGTCGATATTTGCAAATCCTAAACCAACTCCCGAATCTTCCACGATGATGCTTACATCGTTCCCATTGTCTTCACAGGAAACAGTCAGAATACCACCGGATGTCATCGCTTCGACACCATTCCTGACAAGATGAAGAAGCATCTGTCGAATCAGCTTTGAATCTATAAAGAGTTCCGGATCAGGATCCGGCAGATTCAACTGATAGAGGATTGATTGCTTCTTCATTGTGCCATAAAAAAGAAGAATACTTTTACGGATAAGTGGATACAGTGCTTGAGTGAATTTTTCAGATGTATCGTCACCGACAAAATTGAATAGATCATCCAATGTTGACTCAATTCGCGATGATTCCATTATCATCATATCAAGAAACTTCTGAGTCTTCTCATCTGAGTTCTTCTTCGCAAGTAATCTGGCTATGCCGCCGATTGAGGTTATCGGGTTACGAATGGCATGGACTAGTTGGGCTGACATGTGACCCAATGCTGAATAACGTTCTGCGTCGATCAGAAGGTCTTTATTTTTTTCAAGTTCTTGCGTTACATCTTCAAGCTCTGTTATCTTGTTTTGCATATCGTTATAGAGATGACTATGCTCAATAGCAAGGCTTGCTTGATTGGCAAAAATTTCCAGTGAGTTGATATCATCTTCTGAAATCGTATGTGCTGTAACAAAATTATCGGCAATGATAACGCCGAGGGATTTTTTTGGAGAAAAAAGCGGAGTGATAATAAAATTATCTTCCTGAAGAATGTTCAGCAGGTGTTCCGATACGGGCTGAGAACCGAAAAAACCGTTCTGGATATGTATACTTTGCCTTTTGGTACAGGCTTGAATAAGGACATGATTTTGATTGTCAGCCGGAATTTTTAAATCCTGTGCAATTGCACTGAGTTCCGTGTCATTATCCATACAAGATGTCTTGACCTTGTCAAGGATATCAGTAAGATGCAGATTGTTCTTCTTTATGCCATCCCATACTCGGCTGGCATCGGCTTTACGCTGGGGGCCAATGGCAATTTCACCCTGTAATATGGTGTTGTCATCATTGAATAGGAGGAGGAATGCTCTGTTGAATTTTAAACCTTCTTCCGCCGTGATACCGACAAGAATGGATTGGAGAACAGTATGGAGCTCAATGCTGTTTAAATATGCACTGTTCATTTTTAAATTCAGCTGATGAAGAAACCTGGTTTTGTAATTTGTCAGTTCCAGCTGTTTCTGGTATCTGCGATTATCTATGATGAGACGTCTTTTTTGCAAAGTTCTGCGGACGGACAGACTGAATTCGTCAAGGCTGACAGGTTTTGCAAGATAATCCTCTGCTCCCTGGCGCAGACAATTAAGAGCAATCTTTAAATCGGTTGTTCCAGTCAGCATAATTATGCTGAGATCCCGGTAGAGAGGAGCAAGTTCCTTTAAAAGCTCTGTTCCATCGCGATCGGGAAGCCCAATATCAAGAAGCACAAGGGCTACCGACTGGGTTTCAAGAATCGAAATAAGTTCTGTGCCACTTGATGCTGTGAATACAGTAAAACCTTCACTGACAAGAAGGGTTTCAAAGATTAGAATGATTTCTTTAGAGTCGTCGACGATTACAACGGATTCACCTGGGTCAAGAAGAGACCTCGATGGGCATGTTTTGTCATCAATAGCGGTCGCTGCAGAGTCAATCATGGGCAATCGTGTTGATTTTACAGAAGTTTAATGTTGACAAACGTATATGATGGTACGACATTTAATTGTACAGGGCTGGTTGAAAAAGAAAAAGAAAAATCGTTATTATTCCCTTATAAAATGAAGTTATTGTTGATGGAGAGTTCGTGGAAGATGGAGTAAGTGATAGAGAGTTGAAAAAGGTTATTGGTGACTTCCTGGAAATGGGACATGTTGATAATATCTTTGAAATGTTTAAGCAGGATAGACGTTATTATTCCTGGACGGGAGAATTGCTTGATGATGAACGGTATGCAGTCCGTTTAGGCATTGCCGTGCTTTTTGAAGAGTTGAAGATTCATTGCCAGAATGATATTCATCTTGCTGTTGCTTCTCTGTGCAGTGTAATGAGGAGCGGGGCGCCTCATGTTCGCGGGGAAGCTGTAAATGTTCTGGGAATTATAGGGAGTGAAGAGGCGCTTTATTGTGTGCGCAAAGCGCTCGACGATGAATCTCCACAGGTCCGGGAAGTTGTTCAAGCTGTACTGGAGGAGTTTGAATGAAAGAAATTTTTGCAGAGGGTGGGAAACTTTCATCAGGACTGGAAGGGTTTGAGCCTCGTGCAGGGCAGCAGCAGATGGCTGAGGCTGTGGCAGAACTCTTATCTGCTGATGATGAAAACGGAGATGGTCGTGCTTCTGTTCTTCTGATTGAAGCGGAAACTGGAATTGGCAAAACCCTTGCCTACCTAGTTCCTGCTCTTCTTTCTGGGCAGCGGGTTGTGGTATCAACTGCAACAATAAATCTTCAGGACCAGATTGTAAAAAAAGAGATTCCTCTTCTGGAAAAAATATTTAAAACTGATATTCCTGCCCTTTGTATTAAGGGGCGTCAGAATTATCTTTGCCACTATCGCTGGTTTCAGCACTGTGCAACTCCTCAAGTGTCTCTATTGGAGGATGATGATATTAAGAAGCTAGAGAAATGGCTTGCGAAGACCGAGAGTGGTGATCGTGCAGAACTTTCATGGCTTCCCGATCGTTCACCCCTCTGGCCTAAAATTTCTGCTCAGTCAAATCAGTGTATGGGAAGTGATTGTCCTGAATTTCAGCTCTGTTTTGTTAATCGAGTTCGGAAGAAAGCGGGGGCTGCACGGTTGCTTATTGTGAATCATCATCTCTTCTTTTCCGATCTGGCATTGCGCCAGGCTGGATATGGTGAAATTTTGCCTCGCTATCAGGCCGTGGTTTTTGATGAAGCACATCATCTTGAAAATGTGGCGACAAATTTTTTTGGTAAACATTTTAGTCATTATCAGTTACTTGATCTCTTGGGCGATCTAGAACGGTATGCGAAAAAGGATTTAGAGCCATCTGTCTTTGATCGTCTGGTCGGTTCTGCTCGAGGTCTCCGGCAACGACTCGATGGTTTTACGGCTATTTTTCCTGCTAAGCGAGGTCGTTATCCTCTCCAGCCACTTGTTGAGAAGAGTGATGAGTGGCAAGCAACGGTTGAGAATGTACTTCAGGGCCTGGAAAAGTTGTCTGAACAATGTTCGGAACTTGCACATCATGGAGAAGTGTGGAATCTCTTTGCAGATCGAGCCTCTGAGCTTCAAAAAAACCTGTTTCATATTGCAGGAGTGGAGCATGGTGAAGAAGGTGATTTTATTCGCTGGTATGAGAGGCGCGAGAGGGCGGTCAGCCTCTCAGCAACGCCTGTTCGTGTTGCAGAAGAACTAGAAAATTGTCTGTATAATTCAGTTCAGTCCTGCATAATGACATCGGCTACCTTAACAACCGGTGGAACATTTAAGTATATGCAGGATCGCCTTGGGATAGATGACAGATGTAAAACCCTGTGTCTGCAATCCCCCTTTGACTATAAAGGTAGAACTTTGTTATATGTACCGGAGCAGGGGTTCCCCGAGGCTGCTGCGCAGAATTATAACGAGATTCTAAGAGATCGTATTTATGAATTGTTGAAGATTAGTCGGGGCAGGGCTCTGGTGCTCTTTACAAGTTTTAGAGCTATGGATATGGTGGCAGAGTACCTGAGCGGCAAGCTTTCATATCCGGTGCTGGTACAGGGGACAGCTTCCCGTCACTCCCTGCTTGATCAGTTTCGGGAGACAAATGATTCTGTGCTCCTAGCCGTTGCATCATTCTGGGAAGGTGTGGATGTTTCAGGGGATTCTTTAAGTTGTGTACTTATCGATAAGCTTCCCTTTGAAGTACCGAGTGATCCAGTTATTCAGGCTCGAATGAAGGCTATCGAAGCGGATGGCGGAAAACCTTTTTTTCAGTTCCAGATACCACGGGCTATTCTTACTCTGCGCCAAGGAGTTGGGCGACTTATGCGATCCACGGGCGATAGAGGGGTTATCGGAGTCTTAGATATTCGCCTTTATTCGAAGGGATATGGGCGAATGTTCAGGTCAAGTTTACCGCCATCTCCCGTGGTACGAACGCTTGAAGAGGTAAAAGAATTTTTTGCAGTGGATAAAATTAAAGGATAAAAAATGGCTGTTGTACCAAATACCAGCTTTAAAGAACAGTTGATGCAATCCATTGGACCGGAAGTGGCTAAGATTGAACACGCTATGCGTCTGGATTTTCAAGAGACAACTGCCGGAGCAGATCCTCTGTTGACTGATGTCCTTGAATACGGAATCTTCAATGGAGGTAAGCGACTCCGGCCTCTTCTTGTTGTTCTTGCCGCACGCCTCTGTGGCCATAAAAACCCGGAGAAAAACAATGAAAGTATTCATCAACTGGCTATAGCCTTTGAGTATATTCACGGTGCGTCACTTTTTCACGATGATGTGATTGATAGAGCTGATATGCGTCGCGGAAAACCAACCGTTAATAATCAATTTGGCGTGATTGCAGCAATTTTAGGTGGTGATTTTCTACTTTCCCGGTCCATGTTTCTTATTGGTACCCATGGCGGTAACGAAGCGTTACAGATTTTCTGCCAGGCAACCAATGGTATGATTGATGGTGAATTCCTACAACTTCGTAATGCCATGAACTGTAATCTTTCAGAAGAGGATTATTATGCAGTCGTGACAGGAAAGACAGCACTCCTTATTGCTGCGACCTGTGAAATTGGTGCTCTGGCTGGTGGGGCAAGTGTTATGGAGCAGAAAGCGCTTGCAGAATATGGGATAAGCCTTGGAACTGCCTTCCAGATTATTGATGATCTGCTTGATTATCAGGGAGATCCGGCTCAGACAGGTAAGGCTGTCGGGAATGATTTTCAGGAGGGGAAAATGACTCTTCCTGTTATTCTGGTACTAGCTGCAGCGAATACGAAAGATACAAAGAGATTACTGTTTCTGTTTGAAAACGAAAATGCAAGACAGAGTGGCCTTGATGAGGCCTTGCAACTAATAGAGAAATATGATGGTTTTGGTAAAAGTCGCTCTGTGGCAGAATCAATAGTTACAAAAGCCTTGTCTGGTCTTACAATATTTCAAGAGAAGTCGTGCCTTCCAGTCCTTGAAGTATTTAAAGTTTTGGCACAATATGTATTATCAAGAAAAAAATAGTACTAATATCGAGTACATTATTTGAATGATGAGTGAACTATGAGCAGGAAAATCAGGACAAAAAGAAAGCCGACGTCGCGTCGTAAAAAGAAAAAGGCCAAACCATCGCTGGTTACTGTGAGGATATTCTCATTTTTTATTCTTCTTGGGCTGCTCCTGTTTTCCATGGGAGCTGCCGGGTATGTGATTTTTTTCAGAACCACCCTGGCACACGGTGCGACAGTTGATGTGAAGAGTGTTGGCATGGCATTTGAAGAACCCTATATTGGCATCCCTGAGCTGCCAGCTGATATTCCTCCAGTTCGTGATTCTACCTTACCAATGGTGGCAATCATCATCGATGATATGGGGTATCATAAAGAAATTGGAAATGAGCTATTGGCACTTCCCATGAATCTGACTTTTTCTTTTCTCGCTGCGGCACCTTATACAACGGAGCTTGAGGAGATAGCTTTTCAATCAGGTCGGGTTGTTCTTTTACATCAGCCCATGGAACCCAAAAGTAAAGAGTGGGATCCAGGTCCTGGGGCTTTACTTCTTGGACAGAGTAAAGAGGAACAGAAGACCTTGTTTGCTAAGAATCTTCAGGCTGTCCCCCACGCAGTTGGCATTAATAATCATATGGGGTCACTATATACCGAAGACAGGGCTGCGATGGATGATCTGATGCAGCTGGTTCGTGCTCAGGGAATATTTTTTATTGATAGTTTTACCACAGCTCAAAGTCAGGGGCTTACCGCGGCTCGTGCTGCAGGTGTAATGACGGCCAGGCGACATGTTTTTCTTGATAATGTTCATTCACAGGACAAAGTTTGCAAACAATTACAAAAACTTGTGAAGAGTGCGGAGGAAAATGGCTGGGCTATAGGGATAGGGCATCCCAATGAGGCAACGCTGGCAGCTTTGACGAATTGTCGAAAAGATTTATTGAACCGAGTACGTCTGGTGAGTGCTCAGGAACTGTTACTTAAATTGCATTAAAAGTGGTGAGTCTGCAATGGCTTGCAGACTCACCGTTCCTTTTATCTAACACCACATTTTTTCAGGAATGGTACATAATTCATATCTGTTTTTTTGATATGTCCCACCAGCCACTCTTTGAGGAAATCCATTAACTCTGCTGAGAGTACTGCACTACCACTTTGGAAGTCTTTCTGAAAAGCAACAACCTGGGCAACAAGTTTGTCATGATGCTCCTTGTGTTGTTTGTATTCTGGATAATTATGCTGCTGAAACAATTTCTCTTCCGTTTTAAAATGACTTGCAGTGTAATTAATTAACTTATCAAGTATTCGTCCAGATTCGCTCACAGAACTGCCGCTCTTCATAGCTTTGTGTAAATCATTGATCAGGTCTACAAGTTGTCGGTGCTGTTGATCAATTGTACTCAAACCCGTTTGAATGGAGCGATCCCATGTGAACAAATCCCGAACGGGTCTCGATGCCATTCTACTTCCAGCGGACTGTTCCACCGAAGAGGCGTTAATCTTGAACTGACTCACCATGCTCTTTAAGGTGTCCGCAATCGTAGCCAGATCATTTGCATTCTCTTTTACTGTATCTCCGGTACTGGAGAGATCTCCTGCGAGTTCGGACATCTCGGTCACATCATGAGCTATTTCCTCCGAGGCACTCGAACTTTGAGCTACATTTTCGTTTACTTCACCAATACCCATTGCCGCCTGCTGGATGTTCTCTCCAATTTCATTGGTCGTAGCGGTTTGTTCGGCTACGGAATCTGTGATCCCTGAGACAATTTCGTCGACCTTACCTATTACTTCTGTAATTTGCCTGATTTCTGCCACGGTCTCATCGGTGGATCCCTGCATGAGTTCTATCGATGACCTGATCTCTCCAGTGGCCGCCGCCGTTTGTTTTGCCAGTTCTTTTATCTCATTTGCAACAACGGCAAAGCCTTTCCCTGCTTCTCCTGCACGAGCGGCTTCAATTGTAGCATTGAGAGCGAGTAAATTTGTCTGGTCAGATATTTCAGTAATGACTCCTGTAACCTTCGAAATCTGATTGGCCGCTTCACCAAGAGCATCGACTTTAACAGAAGAACTGTTGGCAAGCCGAACAGCATCCTCGGTGATATTTCTTGCTTCTTTGGTCTTTGCGTCAACCTCGGCGATGGACTGAGTGACCTCTTCAGATGCCGTTGCAACAATATTTACATTTGTTGAGGCTTCTTCACTGGCCGCAGCAACTGAGTTCATATTGCCGCTTAACTGTTCCGTGGCGGCAGCAACTGAACTTGCTCTCTCTGAGACATTTCCACTGTTTTCCGACATTGATTGTGCAATAACATTGAGTTCATTGGAGGTTGAGGCAAGTCCAAGGACTTCACTATTCATACTGCCAATCATGGTGTTGAGTTTGTCGGTCATTTTGTTTAAAGCAGTTGCGAGAAGACCGAGTTCGTCTTTTTGATTGAGCTCCAGTTTTTTGGTCAAATCTCCAGCAGCAAGTGATTCTGCAAGAGAGACCGCTTGTTTTAAGGTCGAACTGATTTTCCTGGAAAGGAAAAAGCTGAACAGGAAAGAGAGAAAAATGGCTAAGCAGGTCAGGCCAATTATCATCTTGATTTTTGTTGTCACTTCGGATTGTAATACCTGATTGCCTTCAAGAAGTTGCTTCTCGATGAGTTCTGATATCTCATGGATTTTTGTTTTGATTCCCTGGATTGAGGTTCTGGATTTGCTGTTATAGATTTCCATGGCGTCATCTTTAAAGCCATCGGATGCATCGACGCTCGCCTGAATTTCTCGAGCAGAATCATGGAGGTCTTTATGCAGCTTTTCAAGTTGTTTGAAAAGTGGTGTAAGAAACGGTAATTTTTTCTCAGCTTCTTTTCTCTTGTCGCCGTAAAGCCATTTGCCAAGTTTACAGGCGCGGTGATCCATTTTGACTTTCAATTGTGTCGCATTGTCATCAAGAAGGTAGATGATCACCTTGTTTTGCCAGTTAATGTGATCAATTTCTCGTTTCAGCATCAGTTCCTGAAGGCTGTTCAGGTAAATGTTATGATCAATTTCTTGAGAAAGTTTAGAAAAACCATTCCAGCTTACGGCACTTATTATTGTCAGTAAAATACCAACAAAACCAAATCCGATGGATAGTTTTTTTGCGATGGGGAGGTCATTCCACTTCATTCTATATCTCCTGTGAGCTCTGATTACATTACACACTTCAAACTAAGATGCGTGCGCATATCCTAATTTGTTCTAT
>CAZDJE010000124.1:0-10240 GCA_964505715.1 uncultured Desulfocapsa sp.
ATAAAAAGATCTCCAGTGGTATCCTTCACTGTTCCTATGATGTAGTTAGAATTCATCAGGCTGTAAATACCAGTGGCAAAACGAGCTTTTTCCCCAAGCCGAACCAGAAGAATCTGCCCGGAACGAAGGTAGGGATTCGCAAATGATATCCGGTATTCTCTTGCCGGAGTAATCGACATCCCTGACATAATGATATCAATTTGATTTTTTTCAAGAGCTGGTATCTGATCTTTCCACTTTAATTCTACGAATTTGACCTTTCTTCCGGTGAATTGTCCTAACTTTTTGGCAAACTCAGCTTCGAGTCCAGTGATTTTCTTATTAGCCGAATAAATAAGCGGAGGTGAATTAGTAGATACTCCAACTCGTAAAATAGCTGGATTAGGTGTAATATGGATAGTTTTCGGCCCACTTTGCGTGGAAACGCAGGAGGTGAGCAAAAGAGTGGTTATCAGACCGATAAGAAGGAAGGGAAAAGAAATGTTTTTAAGTGCTTTGATTGCCGGCATGCTTACTCCGATGAATAGGTGTTTGTGGTTTTTCTGCGACGGCGCCAGTTTGTTACTCCGGTGACCTTGTCGATAAACTTTTTAATGGTTTCAAAATAGAGTTTTCCCCCTGTTACAATCATGGTGTTATGGGTGGCTCCGGGGATGACTACAAACTCTTTGGTACGCGCACCACTGAATGATTGCAGCTTTTCTGCTTCATCGGCTGCAATCATTTCATCCAGCGCACCATGAAATATAAAAGTAGGGGTTGTAATGGTTTTAATTTTCTGAATGTTCCGGAAACCATCATCTTCGGTAAAGTCGATGTTGTCCGTATTGATGCCGAGCGCATTTGCAAGGGGAATGGTATCTGCAATGCCGCTTTCAATGATGAGTCCTTTAATATCTTCCTCATGCGTTGTGGCCAGATCAATTGCTGGAACGGATCCGAGTGAACGCCCCATAAGGAAAATTTTACCACTGTAGTTGTTGAATTGGAGCCAGTTCTGGATTTCGGTAAAAAGAATGTCAGCATCTTTAATCATTGATGAAACAGTTGGGCTGCCATCACTCCAGCTATAGCCACGATAATCGGTGACCAGTAGATTTATTCCTGCATGGTTGTAAAGTGGACCGATATCATCATAGTCTGGGACGATTTCGCCATTCCCATGAAAGAATATAATATTGGGGCTGGCTGGATCATGGATGTAAAATCTACATCCTATTACAACATCGGGTGCGGTCTCAATAGCTACGTCAATGGCATTTTTTGGCAAAGGGGACACTGCACAGTTTCGTGGATAGAAAATAGAAGAGAGAATCTCGGGTTGATCGAGTTTTGTATAGGGTTTCATATGAGCATAAGATCAGTAAGAATTAGAAAAAAGTTGAATCTGATTATATTTAATGTATTCTTTAAATTCTTGAGATATCAGACAGAAGCATGGTTTGCTAGCAACTATAAGGAATTTTCATCAAAAAATCCAGTCTGGAGGTGCATATGACAACTTTTACTGTCCATCCCATAGTGATGGGTACCAAAGTCTTTGATAAGGGGATGATGACATACCAACATGATTATGGCAAATCCTATACTATTCCAATCTATTGCTGGTACCTCGAAGGAGGGGATAAAAAAATTCTGGTGGATACAGGAGAAATGCATCCGATAATATCAGAGGATAGGGAAAAAGCCATTGGTGGGAAGATTGTGACCTTTGAGGATGGGTTGGCTCTGTGGGGACTAAAACCTGAAGATATTGATATCGTGATCCACACACACCTTCACAATGATCATTGTGAGAATGATTATAAATGCATTAACGCAAAGATATATGTGCATGAATTGGAGCTGAAACATATTCGCGACCCACATCCACTTGACTTTCGCTATCTTGAGGATTTTATTTTTGAGGTAAGTGAAAATAATCAGATAAAGAGTATTGCTGGAGATTGTGAAATAGTCCCGGGGATTCGCGTTATTCATACTCCAGCGCATACAGCTGGCGGCCTGTCTGTTGAGATTAACACAACTGCTGGGAAAGCAATTATAACGGGGTTTTGTTGTCTGCTTGAAAACTTTTATCCGCCAAAACAGGTTACTGCCATGGAGATGGAGGTTATTCCCCCAGGAACACATATTGATGTCAATGAGGCCTATGATATTATGCTGCGTATTAAGAAGGAAGCCGATATCCTGCTGCCGCTGCATGAACCGAAATTTGCGGCAATGAGTTCAATCCCTGAATAAAAAACATTAAAAAAAGGGCCATGTAATTGCAGTAATTACATGGCCCTTTTGTGTTTGGCGGAGGAGGTGAGATTCGAACTCACGGTACTTGCGTACACACGCTTTCCAAGCGTGCGCCTTAAGCCTCTCGGCCACCCCTCCATGAAAAAAGTAAAAAAACTTTTATCGAGTGCTTATTTATCCCGAGAAAACAAATTACGCAATCAAAAACTCAAAGAGAGTGCTAAAAATATCATGGGAATGTGGACTTTTTTCTATTACGTCGTTCCCTGAAGAAATTCTTAAGAAGTGTTGCACTCTCAATTTCACATATTCCACCACTGATTTCAAGATGGTGATTGAGAAGTTGATCACTACCGATGGTATAGCGGGACATGGCAGCACCGGTTTTAAGATCATATGCTCCAAATACCAGTCTTTTTATCCGTGCATGAATAATTGCTCCCATACACATAATGCACGGCTCAAGCGTAACATATAGAGTAGTTCCGGGTAAGCGATAGTTTTGAAGCTTTACAGCAGCACTTCGCAGGGCCATAATTTCAGCATGAGCAGTGGGGTCATGGCTTGAAATAGGCGCATTTTGCCCTTCACTTATAATGGTGTCGTCGAGTGTTAGGATAGCGCCAACCGGTACCTCCCCCCTGTCGGAAGCAGATTGTGCAAGCTGAAGAGCATGCTCCATAAAGGGCGTATCTATGTATGACTGATCCATAGCTGTATCTTCGAGGTACAGGGTGTGTACAGAAAGAAGAGTGATTTTTTATTTGCAATGAGAATTTTTTTCACATATGATTTTTTCTAGATGAGTTACAAATGTGAAATTATAAATTGTTTTAGCCCGAAGGAGCTTTATGTATACAATTTTAGCGTATGCAATTCCAGAAGAAAGTCGTCAAAATATAAATACAGCGCTTGCTGAGCGTGCTAAAATTACCTTTTGCCATGATCAGGAGAGACTGTTTGGTGAACTGAAAGGGAATGAATATGATCTGATATTTCTCTATGCGGAAGATTGTAATGCCTGTTTGCCTCTGTTGGAGGATGTTTATCAACGTCTCCCCCATACTCCTATAATTATAATAGGGAAGGAAGAGAAACCTGATGTCGTTGTGAGGGCGCTTAAGAGTGGAGCCTGTGACTATCTGGTGCATCCGGTATCTGTGACCCGCTTTGAGGTGGCAACCAAGAAAACTTTTGAGAATAAAGCATTACGCAATGAGATAGCATACCTGCGACATAAACAAGATATTGTATATCATTTCGATGATGTGATAGCGTTTAGTTCTTCAATGAAGCTGGTTTTGAAGAGCCTTGAAAAATTCGCTAAAACCGATTCAACTATTCTTATCACGGGGGCTACTGGAACCGGGAAGAGTTTTTTGTCAGGAACTGTTCATTATAACAGTCCGCGAAAGCAGAAGCCTTTTATTAAAATCAATTGTGCAAATATTCCTGAAGATCTGCTCGAGTCAGAATTGTTTGGACATGAGAAGGGTGCCTTTACCAGTGCTGACAAACTTCGTGTCGGTCGTTTTGAACAAGCCAGTGGGGGAACCCTCTTTCTTGATGAGATTGGTGAGATCAGCCTTGGACTTCAGACGAAACTACTCAGGGTGCTTGAGGAAAAATGTTTTGAACGTGTGGGGGGAAATAAAACCATTTATGCAGATGTGCGTGTTATTGCCGCGACAAATAAGGACCTTCCCGAACAGATAAGAAACGGAAAGTTCAGGGAAGACCTCTATTACCGGATTAATGTTCTGCCGATACGTTTACCGGATCTACGGGAGCGGCACCAGTGTTTACTACCGCTTGCCCAGTTTTTTCTTACAAAATATGCAGTATCACTGGGAAGTGATGTCCGTGGGTTTACAGATAAGGCCCTTGAGCAGATCCGTAAATATAGTTGGCCTGGTAATATCAGACAACTTGCAAATACCATTGAGCGGGCGGTGATTCTGGAGGATGATGATTTAATTGATACCTATAATCTCTCTTTGCCAATTGAAAAAAGAGTGAGCAGGGGGATTGGGCAAACATCACTACCTGTAAATGGTTCGTTGGTTGGTCAGGAAAAAGAGTTAATTCTTAACGCCCTTGAAGAGTGTCTCTGGGTACAGAAAAATGCCGCAACAAAGCTTGGGGTAAGTCCAAGGGCGTTAAATTATAAGGTCAAAAAGTTTGGCATTACCCATCCTAACTGGCGGAAACACCGATAGTATCTGGAAAGCATGCTTAACGAAGCCCGGCAATAAAAGGTCCCACGGCTTTAGCACCTTCTGCTTCCACCAGCTTAATGGTTTTTGATCCAATAACTGCCATATCGGCCTTTCCTCTTAAGGCATCAATATCTTCCTTGCTCTGGATACCGAAACCAACGGCGAGTGGTAGCTTACTTGCCGCTCTGCATCTGTTGAGATAGTCATCAAAATCATGATCCAATTCTGATTTATTCCCGGTGACACCTCGTCTTGCCGCACAATAAATAAAACCTTTTGCATGGGTGTTGAGTTCCTGCATACGTGCATCGGTTGTGGTGGGAGTATAAATAAGAATAAGAGCAAGTTTGTATTTCTCAGCGAGTAAAAGAAATGATTTTCCCATTTCAGGAGGAAGATCTGGAATAATAAAACCGTATATTCCACTTTCCGCAGCCCTTTTCATAAACGCTTCTTCACCATATTTAAAGATGATGTTGTAGTAGGTCATAAAGAGAAAGGGAATAGCATGTGTTTTTACCATTTCCGCACCAAATTGAAAACAATCCTCAACTTTA
The DNA here is from genome assembly GCA_964505715.1 of uncultured Desulfocapsa sp. GTDB lineage: Bacteria > Desulfobacterota > Desulfobulbia > Desulfobulbales > Desulfocapsaceae > Desulfocapsa. The sequence continues at coordinate 5,024 of CAZDJE010000124.1, forward strand.
GTGCCCATGGCAAGAGAGTCCTGGTTGGCTTTTACGATTACCGGACCATCGGCCATGGGTTCTGAGAAGGGGATTTGCATTTCAATACAATCAACCCCATTGTCTACCATCTGCTGAATGACGTCACGGTTTACGTCAAGGGATGGATACCCTAAAACAATATGAGTCATTAGAAGGATTTCTTTTTCTTGTAATTTCTTACGTAACTGCTGTTCTAACTGCATAGAGCTCTGTCCTTATTATGAATAGGCTGAAAGGGATATAATGGTTTTTTTTGTAACTTCCTTTAGTCTAAATTCCTTACTTACTATATTCTTTTCCACGATCAATAATGAATTTCTTCCAAGAGGGATCATCAAAGGCATGGGCAATTGTGAAAATGTCCTTGTCACCGCGGCCAGATTGATTGATGATAATAGCATCATCTGTGGAGAGTTCTCCAACTTCTTTAAAAGCACCAGCAAAGGCATGTGCTGATTCAAGAGCAGGGATAATGCCTTCCAGTCGCATGGTAAGATCAAGGGCCTGCATAACTTCATCATCGGTGGCCGATTCAAAACGAACTCGATTGTTTTCCCAATGGTCGCTCAGTATTGGAGAGACTCCTACGTAATCAAGACCTGCAGCCACGGAATGGGTATGTTTCATTTGTCCGTCATCATTTTGTAAAAACATGGTTTTATATCCCTGGGCAACACCCGGGGTGGCATCGGGACTGGAGAGACGAATAGCATGTGCTCCACTGTCAGCACCATGTCCGCCACCTTCGACGCCAATGAGTTCGACCCCATCTTCGTCAAGAAAACGTTTGAAAATACCCATGGCATTGGAGCCGCCTCCAACACAGGCATAGACTCTCTTTGGCATTTTGGTATGATACTGCATGATCTGCTTAGCAGCTTCAATTCCAATAATGGATTGGAACCAGGCAACCATTTCAGGAAAAGGAGCAGGGCCGCAGGCAGTACCAAAAACATAATGAGTGTTGTCTACATTGGTCACCCAGTCACGAAAGGCAGCATTAATTGCGTCCTTTAAAGTACGTGAGCCATCCTTGACAGGAATAACAGTTGCGCCCATTTTTTCCATCCAGAACACATTGGGACGTTGTCGAAGTACATCTTCTTCGCCCATATAAATAGTGCATTCGAGCCCAAATTTTGCGGCCATGGTGGCAGTTGCCATTCCATGTTGTCCGGCCCCAGTTTCTGCAATAATTCGTTTTTTCCCCATACGTTTAACGAGCAAACCCTGTCCCATTACATTATTTGCCTTGTGAGCGCCGGTATGGTTGAGATCTTCACGTTTAATATAGATTTTTGCTCCCCCAAAGTGACGGCTAAGGTTTTCTGAATAAGTCAGGGGCGTGGGACGGCATGAGTAGGTTGACATCAGCGATAAATATTCCTGCCAGAACGCAGGGTCTTTACGACATTTTGCATATTCCAGCTTCAGTTCTTGAAATGTTTGATGTAGCACTTCCGGGATGTAAGCTCCACCCCAGTTTCCAAAAAATCCATTTGAATCCATTGCAGTAACTCCTGAAAAGAAAAATCTAAAAAAAATATCATTTGCAACCGATACGAATAGTGTTCGGAGGCATTTATTGTCCTATTTATTGTTATTTTAAATCAATCAGGGAGTGATTATGAGCATGCAAAGCAAAGTGAAGCAACAACCATCAATTCAATCGGAAAAAATCTTCACATTTCCCAAGGGTATTCCCGGATTTGAAGAATACACTACTTTCAAGATTTTTCACAAGGATGATGGGAAAGTTTCAGCATATTGGCTTGAATCCTGTGAAGCACCCGTTGTTACCTTTACGCTTGTTGACCCAACGTCCTACGATTTAAATTATGATATCTTTCTTGATGACACGGAGGTGCAGATTATTAAGGCAAATAATCCACTTGATATTGGTGTCTTTTTGATACTGAAAAAGGACGAAGAAAAAGATGATCTCCAATTAGGTGCAAATGTCGGTGGCCCACTGGTGATAAATGTTCAGGAGCAGTTAGGCTTTCAGAAGGTTTTGACGAGGCAGCAAACAGAAACTGAGCATTAAAAAGCCATCATTCCAGTTTTTGTATCTGTTTCCTGCAGGCAGCAGCAAAATCTTCCGGGTAGTGACCATTAATATAGCGTAGCTGGGCTTCACTGAAAGCTCCGGGAGACTCTGGCAGCTTCGGCAAAAAGCTGTAGAGCAAATGCTGACTCTTTGCAGCAGAATTTCCAATTCGTTTTGGAAATTCAATGGATGTTACCATCTTTGCTCCAAGTCCCGCTAGGGCTTTTTGGGCAAGAAATAATCCCCTGTTAAGCGATGTTCTGGAGGCGGTATCTGCCTCCAGAATGTTGCCTATAATCTCTTCTTTATTATTCCTGAGTGCTAAAAGTTGCAGTTCCCATTGGGAGGTTTGAGCTTTTGGAACGAAAAGAACTGCATGGGCGTCTTCCCAAAGAATTAGGCTTGATTCCAAATCATCTCTATCATCCATGCGGACATTATTGCGTATGCAATCAATATAGTCAGAAAAGAAATCACTTTTGGTCCCATCGTGGTAATCCTGTAGTACTTCCGCCACCATATCTCCACATCCAAAAGAGGGCATAGTGCCAAGGGGAACATTCGGATCACCGCAGAATGTATCCACCCGTTGTGGGAGCATGGCGTATTGCTGATGAATCTGCTGATGGGAGGCGTGAAGACGATAATGTGTCGGGGCATAGTCAAAACCAAAGTTCCATCCCCAGAGTGTTGCCGAAAACTCCGGTTCTACTCCCTCTGAAATTCGATGTAGTATCCTCTCTCTTAATTGTTCAAGAGCCTCTGCAGTGTGAGGCTTCCTGGAATCAGTTGTCTGAATATCAAGGTATTCTGCGAGGCGAATAAAGGTTCGTTGATAATAGAGATGGCGCAGTCCTGTCATATCCGTTTCTGATAACTGCTCAATTGAATATCGTATGGCATCATCAGCCATATTCGCGGCATAGTGACCGCCTGCAATATAGGAGTTTCTTCTTAAATATTCAAAAACATGCGTGTTCTTCCCGTCATTAAATTCCCCGATGATTTCACTTCCACCCTGAGCGCCCGGTCGCAAAACCATAACAACTTTATAGCTGTCTGGTAACGCAGGATTGTTTGCGACTGCCTCAAAGAGGGCATGATTATGTATGACAGCGCGGGGTCTGCCATTAGTCTCCTGTGCATAACGAAGTCCTGTCGGGACTCCATCCTCATTTTTTTCTATGGAGCAGCAGAGATCGGCTAGTCTGATCAGGTCCCTAGGATCATTTGATGTGGTGGCGAGTGTGAGATGAAGGGAAGAGGGTAGTTTGTCAAAAAGGGTATCGGGCACCTGCTCCTGACGAAGAACATCACAAAGAGAAATGTTTTTGGGTGTTGGAAGAGTAATTCGATCGGGATTTGCAGCACTGGCATCTGCCCATTCCTTATCAATAAAGGTGGTTCCCCGGAAAGCTAGTGGATTGGGGATTTCAAAAATCCAGTCAGCACTTTCCACCTGTACATCATTATCGGGGAAATTCACCCTATTTGAAAGTGGTGAATCAGATTCAAGGTGGCCCAGAGTCTTTATACAACTTTTAACCCTGAGATTTGCAGTGGTATAAGCTGGTTTATGGATGCCGTAGATAAATTGTTTCTGTGGGGTAACGCAGCTTCGTATAGTCATGAGATAGTGTGCAACAATTTAGAGTAAGGAATAAAATTCGGAAATAATACTCAAAAAGTAAAACTTTTGCGACTACATAGACCCATGAAAAATTTTAAAGATAGTGCTTCTGTCAATGGGATGACTTGTGTTAAGCTTTATGATAAAGAAAAGGTTTAGAATCTATACATTTTTACTCAGGTTTTAGGGAGTTGCCCAAATGAAAAATAGTCCACTTAGAAGGATTTTAGGAATACTGGTTTGGGTGTGTCTGAGTTGGCCTGTGCAGTCTCTGGTAGCTGGTGAATATTATGTGCGTGAAAACAAAATTATAAGTACCAGGTATATTTCTGTTGCAGATTATTTTGATATTCACCCGGAACAAAAAAGAATTTCTCAACGATTTTCTGAGATGGTGAATGGAGTTGCGACTCCTGTAACTTCCGTTCAGCAAGAACAGAAGGTTAAAATTGCATTTATATATCCCGGTGAGCAAGTCTCGGATTATTGGAGGAGAAGCCTTCAATCCTTTGAGAGCCGGATGAAAGAATTAAATATTCGCTATGAAATTAATCATTATTTTACAAAAGGCGGAGGTGTTGAGACCAGAGTTCAAGCAAAATTGCTTAAAGAAGTGTTACAGGAAGACCCGGATTATCTGGTTTTCACACTTGATGTCAATCGCCATAAACGTCTGATTGAAAGAATACTAGCAAAGAAAAAACCACGGCTGTTTCTTCAGAATATCACTACTCCTCTTGCCGAGTGGGAGGACCATCAGCCTTTTTATGTTGGATTTGATCATAGTATTGGTGCTGGAATACTTGCCGATTATTTTCTTGAAAAATTCGGAAATAATGGAAGTTACGGACTTTTATATTACTCTCAGGGCTACGTGAGTGCCATGAGGGGAGATACGTTTCAGCGCTTGATGCAACAGAATAACGGGCCCCGTATAGCAGCCTCTTTTTATACCGATGGAAAAAGAGAAAAAGCAAAGGCTGCGACTTTTAGCAGGCTAGTCAAAATTGAAGACCTGAAATTTATTTACGCCTGTGCAACGGATGTGGCATTCGGTGCTGTGGAGGGCCTTGCAGAAGGAGGAATGACAGGGAAAGTTGTGGTGAATGGTTGGGGCGGAGGTGATGCTGAACTTGCTGCACTTGCTGCTGGCGATATTGATGTCACGGTTATGAGAATGAACGATGATAATGGGGTGGCTATGGCCGAGGCTATCCATCTGGAACTAGCAGGAAGGCAAAAAGAAGTTCCCACCATTTTCAGCGGAGAGTTTGTCCTTGTTACCCAGGAGAGTTCACCGGAAAAGTTAAACGAACTGAAACGCAGAGCCTTTCGGTATTCAGGGATCCCTGGGCGGTAGTAGCGGATATTATGGCATCCAACAAATCAACAATATCTGTACCAATATTTCTGGCCAGAATGCTTTTTTTACCTTTGCTTATTTTATTGTCGGTTTTAATACTTTGGATCTATCTGGAAAGCAAAAATAATTTCCAGAACCAGCAGGATTTAAATA
>CAZDJE010000125.1:0-10149 GCA_964505715.1 uncultured Desulfocapsa sp.
AAAATCACTGAACAGTGTTATTCGTAAATATATCAAAACCAGAAAGTTGTTTCCACATGATAATTCAACGATAAAGGTTGTTTATCTGGCGATACCGTGGAAGAGAAGAAATGCAGATCTTATCAGGACCATTTGGTCAAGAAAAAATTCATTATGTCGCGCCCCCACAAAAGGAAGGAACTCTCCAAACATATAAGTATAGACAAAAGAAGTTTTTATAATGCTTTTGAAGCCGCTGGCGGGGATGGATTGGATATAATAAACTGGCTCAAATGGTTTCTGCAAACCTTGGAAGCAGCTATGCGTGAATCACAATGGATTGTTGAAAGAGAAGTCGTGAAAGCCAGATGTTGGGAGCAACAAGGGAACAATTCATTCAATGCTAGACAACATAACGTAATCAATCGACTACTTGATACCGGAGAAAAATTTAACGGTGGTATAACAAACAGAAAAAACGTTAAGAGAAAGGAAAAATGTACAAGTTACGAGCTGTATCGAGTTAACGTTAACAAGGTATCATTAGGGCACTATTCTGTCCCACGTTGTAGATTCAGCCTGAAATGCCCCCCCAGAGTTACTGGTACATCTTCTCCATCAAATAGGCGGGGCTATGGTCACAACTATTCGCATATCGCTTATGGCCCGGACGCCATGAGGTTCGGAGATATCCGATACCAACATACTCCCTGTCTTTGCAGGAAGGACTACATCATCATCAGCTAGGAACTCCCCTTCACCTTCAATAACCAGGATACTCAACTGCCCATCGAGTTCATGGGAGTGTATGGGAAAAAGTGCCCCTTTTATTAAATTAAAATTTAGGATCTTAAAATGTTCCGAGTCGTGAAGCACAACACTCTTCATCCCTAGAGGATTAAACTCTCTTGTATCTGCAAGCTCGATCTTTATCATACTTCTCTCCTTAGTGATTTTTTCCATAACTCAAACCACGACCAAGTCGGAGATCACGGAAAAACAGTTGATTATTCATTCTTGCAAATTGCAAAAAAAGGTACAAAAGACATTCTATCGTCATACGTTTAGCACGACAGGACTAATGGCTGTAGGATACAAAAAACTGGGAAAACCTTAGTCACCAAGTAGCTAGTATTGACTTATATTAATGCAGTTGGTGACTCTCCAGAAATTATTTTGTCTCTGGAGAGTAAGGTAATGTTCCTTGTTGAGTGGATAAACAAAGAACAAAGTCGAAGAGGTAAATGCAATTGAGCTAAGGCAATATTTATTGGGCTACCAGCAATACCTTAAGGCCATTGATGATAAGAACGCCTTCTGCTTCTAAATCAAAGCTGTAACCGGATAAACGCCATTTCGTAACTGTGTAACGCATTGAACCGATAATAACCCTGATGAGTTCTTTATCATCGACATCACATCGTATCTCTTTCTGTTTTTGCCCCCTTTCTATAATGCAGTGCAGGGCCTTTTCATGCATCTCCAAAAGTTTGAAGACCTCTTTTGATAAATGGTTGTCACTTTGAAAGATACTTTCAGAAAATATTACCGCAGTCACTGCGGGTTTTTCGATAAAAAAGTAAATATGTTGTGTAAAGATTGCTTCTATTTGTTCAAGAGCGGGAACGTCTGAGGTACAGGATTCTTTGAGCGTTCTGTAAGCCTTTTGTTGGAACATTTGGATTATCCCAAGTAAGATATCATTTTTACTTGAAAAATGTCTATATATAGCTCCTTCGGTCAGTTTGATCTCCTTCGCAATATTTTTAGTCGTTAGGGCATATATGGACTGAGTGGCAATCAGATTAATTGAAGCATTGATAATTTGTTTTTGACGTGCCGTAAAAGCTTTCATTAAAGTATTTCCTTATCCATTTGTGCGGTAATACTTGATACTTGAAATAAGAAGAGCACTACCGATACCTATGTAGACAGGAGCGAGATACAGGCGAGGGAAAATGTTGGTGGTGCGAAGAAAAATGCCCATTGACATCATAACAACGATAAGAATATAGCTTTGCCATTTTTGAAAGGCAAAAACACAACTATATTCAGGCATCTCCAATATCCGCTTGATGTTGGTAGCAGCAACTTTTCTAAAGCCAAAAAAGGCAATGCTAATACCAAGAACAATGCCGCATAACACAGACACTGTAACCGGCCACCCTTGATACTCTTGTAGCCAGCGGAATGCAAAACTGTTCAGTAATATTCCAACTCCACTCCACATGATTCCTGAAAGTATAAGAAGCAACTTTCGGTTAACAGCAGGCTTTTTTAAGATACGCAAGTATACACTCTATAGTTAATTTAAAGAATATTCAGATTGCTTGTAATCTCAAACAAGTGATACAAGTATCAAAAAGAATCATTACCACAATAATTCAAGAATCTGAAAGTTCAATGGAAATTGTACAGAGTTATGAGATAAAAACATCAAAAAAAGCATGTGTTTAATAAAAAACACATGCTTTTAGAGGGAGTAAAAAGACTAATAGGGAAAATTAATGATGGGCACCAGCATCAATTGCAGGTGGAGGACCGTTCAAATCTCGGACACAACGGAAACCAGTTTGGAAACTCATATATGCTGGTCTTGAGATATTTTCTGTGTAGGAGCGAAGATCAAAATCATAATCCATCTGGCTACCACCATACATGTAACGTTGATCAGTTCCGGCAACGACATCTCCAGTCCACTCCGCAACGTTGCCAGCTTGATCATAGGCTCCGTAAGGACCAGGGCTGTCGATTGTTTTGAACCCGCCGTGAGTTTTACCATTGAAGAAACCAACCGGGAGCACACCATTCATTTTATCAAAAGGATCTTTGCTGTGATAATAATTGGCCTGTTGTGGGGTTGGTTCATGAATAAAGGGAAAGTTACGTCCATCTGCTCCACGTGCTGCCTTTTCCCACTCCAGTTTAACGGGGAGACGGGATTTGTTGAATAACGCATAAGCATTAGCTCCCATCCAAGAGACATAGTTTACAGGAAATACTTCATATCCTTTTTTCACTGTAAATTCGCTGTCCTTATAAAGGATCCTCGCACGCTGTCCCGAAAGGTCATAGTAAGGATAATCGCCGGCAGCAATTTCTATTTCATGCCTGCCTCCATGAAACTTATCACCTTTATAGGGCCCGATAACCACACCATCTTTTACAGTAAGAAGGTTTTGAGCCATGGCAGTATTGAGGTATTTTACGTACTGACTATTGGTTACCTCTGTGACCATAATATCAAAATCATAGGGGATATTGATATCATGATGGTTCAGGCCGGACATAAAATGTCCTGCCGGGACAGTTACCCAGGCGTCAGAACTTACTGTAAGCTCAGCCCGTAAGATGGTTGGATCAGTATCCTGAGATATTGCTTCACTCACCTGCGGTGTAACGAGCAAACCGGCTATCAATGCCATACCGGCAAGTTTTTTTCTAAAAAATCTATATAAAACTATGGCCACGTATACCCCGAGAACTGTTTCCGTAACCCCAAGACCGATATCAGTCAGAAGCATGAAGGCAGTGACAATCCCTTCCTGGTTTTCTTCCATAACAAACATCCGCTTCAGGGAAAAGAGGGTCATCATGCCAAAACCAAGATTAGATCCTAAAATGACTGACCAGCCGAAGATTTTTTTCATCTTCGTTTTGACAGGGAAGACTTCACTCATCAGATAAAAGAGAATGATCGTTCCTGAAAGTACTGACAAAATATGCCAATGACCGGTGAGGGTAATTCTCTCTTCACGAAAGGGGATATAGCGAAAGAGATCTTCCAGTTTAATGGCCATGAAGATACCAACACCACTAACGGTGAAGTTCATGAAAACCATCTGCCACAGGGAACCGAATTTCAAAGGATCGTCTATCAGTCTTTTGATTCGAACCACAAAGCCAACTTTTTCTTTTACGCAACCGGGACCAAAGCCCATAAGCTTACGCCAACCGAAAATAACCAGCATCAAGGCACCGGACATAGAGAAAACAGCGCCAACATAAATAATAACGTGAGCAGTTAATTGATAGGGAACAACAGACCAGACACCAAGGGTGAGAATAACAGTACCAATGATGAACAGCGACATGGCGATGGTATGGAGCATACCTTTAAAATCGTACCAGCGGCCCACAATCAGTGATACGGCAATGCCTATCAAGGATAGCATTATATGGAGATGCCCAATGATAGAGAGCTGCAGGGCTGTGTGCGTAACGTGGCGTACTCCGTTTTCTCCAAGGAATGTTTCATGCCCATTCCCCCAGTAAGAACCGGTAACAGCGCCAAATATCGCTGAACCAAGTGTTGCCATACCCATTGTCCAGAAAGCCATCCGTTCAAGGGGAAAACCGCTTTTTAAATGGGCATACTGACTGTCTGCTGGTTCATAAAATTCTTTATTCCATGGCCACAGGGCACGACAGAGCGAGATACCTGCGTAAAAAACCAGTGCCTGCCCAACCAGAAAAAGACCATGCAACGCCCAGTTACGTCCCCAGTATGCAAAGCCGAGGCCACACACAATAACCAGAAGATATCCGATAGTTATGGTATTCCTAATCTTTTTCGCCCCATCCTCAGTCATCCTGACAATGTCAGTAATAATATATACCAACAGAGAAAGAAAGCCGATGGCAATGGTATGGTACAGCATGATGATTCGGCCTTCACGATCTTCGGCTAACATCTCCATGCCAAGTAGGCTTTTGGTGATGGCTGCTATCCCCCATTCCTTCATTGGCCCTGATAGGGTACCAAAGACGGCAACTACTATGGAAATGATTGCAACATTGAGAAGAATCAGCCCCTTTGTTGTTGTGAACAGATATTTCAATCTGCCGACTGTATTATCCATTTGTATCCTATGCTCCTGTAGTGGTTAAATTATATTAAAGTGATAATATCTATCAACTTTTATCGAGAAATATGGAATTATAAAAAAAATTTAAATTCGAATGATACTAAATTGTAAAAATTGTATTTGAGAAATCCTTTCGGATTCGTTGGAGTTCTGTTTTAAACCAAGGAGTGTACTGTTCTGGTCTGACATCTATATCATCCTGTAATGTATCAACACTCACATATCTCCAATCAGCTATTTCACTGTCATTGACGATTGGCAGATCATCACTCCTTCCTGAAAAAACAGAACAAAGTTCGTTTTCTGCTCCCAGATGTTTGTAGTTTGCCTGATATTGAAATTTAAAAAGAAACCGCACCGGTAAATGGAGTCCGACTTCATCTAGGAGCCTTCTGCTAAGAGCTTCTGGGTAATCCTCCCCCTCACGTGGATGGCTACAAACACTGTTTGACCAAAATAGGGGCCATAGCGGTTTTTCCGCACTTCGTTTTTGAATCAAAAGTTCATTTTTACTATTGAAAACAAAAATCGAGAAAGCACGATGGAGTACCCCATTGCCCCTGTGGCATTGCTCTTTTGTTGAATGGCCGGTAACGGAATCGTTGCCATCAACTAAAATCAGCGCTTCGTCATGGAATGAAACTTGTCGGTTATTTTTCATAATCTATGCATAAACATTTATCAGCACCTTGGATTCGTTCATTTAAGACTCCTTCACGTGGAGGAGAAGGGACAGAAGGGTTTGCGCTATCAAAGCCATAAATGAACGAACCCAAGACGCCGTTAAATCCTTACGTCTCTCACGTTCCATCAGGACAATAATCTTGACGGAACTCTCGTAATTATTTTTGTAAATCAATGGCCATTTGAACAACCAATTCTATCTGCTCAGTAGCAATTTCCCCTCTGCTGATATATTTAACCACATGATCTTTATCAAGTAAGATCACGTTTGAACTATCTTCTTTCAGTCCCCAGGATTTTCGTAATTCTGCATCATAATCAAAGAGAATTGTGCGTTTGTATTTCTCAGCTTTGTTCCCTGCAATCGTACGAATTAATACATCTGGTTTCCAAGTTGCCTTACAATCAACTATTCCCAGTCCCATGTAATCTGTATTCAGTAATAACCCAGCTTCCCTGGCTGCTCGCATGGCCTCATTAAAAGGCTCATTGAGCTCCGATTCGTCCGGGTCAACATAGTTAATAAGCAAGACCTTGTTGGGCCAGGTTGCCATGGTAAATGCTTTTTCATCGGCATCCTTAAATGACCAGTCCGAGGCAGTATCTCCAACCTTCAGAGGTTCGGCGGCAGAGGCTGCGCCACAGGTAAAGCTCAACACAATCAGTAGTACAAATATAGTCCTCATTCACGTTTCCTCATCTATTTATTTTGTTCGAAAAAAAAGGTGCCTGAAAACTTACAATGCAACAGGCACCTTTTTACTTATTCATCTAGTTTTACAGAGCATAACTCAGTTGAAAATAGAGGATGTCCTGTGAAGCTTCCAGGGTATGGGGAACCATACCACCGGGTGTTGGTACATTTCCGGTCACGGAATTTTCAAAGCCGCGGGTATAGGACAGCGTACCCATCATACCGGGAACAGATGTCCATTTTCTGGATACGCCCAGAGAAAGATGGTGTTCTACTACGGCAACAGCTCCCAGGTTATACTGGACATCTTCAGGGTCAATTCCTGTTGCACCATAATTATATCCTGCGCGTAGAATAATATTCTCAGTGACGGAAAAGTCAGTTCCGATAGAATAGACCCATTGGTCTTCCCAGCCAAAGGCAATGGTTTCCAGAGTTCTTCCTGCTGAATCTTTGAGATCAATCGCGTCCATCACACTTGAGAAACCAACCCATTTCACATCGGCTTCAATAAGCAGTTTTGGCATTGGGGTGAAAGCGACACCGAATGCAGCCGTCGCCGGGGCATTCATATCAAAGAGATAGGTTCCTGGGGTAGATGCGAAGTTCGCCATCATACCGTCTTTGTCGTATGACCCGTGAAAACTATATTCGGAAATATCCATTTCCGACACATAGGAAGCACCGAGTTGCCACATTGGTGAAAGTTTATAAATGGCACCGATGGAAGCACCCATACCAAATTCTCCGGTCTGAGGCATGTCCATTTTCGCATTGGACAGGGCAAGTGTCTGATACCCAATCTGCACTGAGGCCCCAAGGGAAAGATTCTCCATGGGATTATAGGTAAATGTTGGTTGGAATTTCAACAGTCCTTTTGTGGTGACCACGGCTGTTGCGGCATTAGGAGCAAGAGTCTGTGCGAAATCAGTTCCCAAGCCTGCAACCCCCCCAGCGGCTATGGAAAAGAATGCCTTATCACTTACTTTAGTAATGAGCCCTGCTCCCAGTGCGAAGTAATTTTCAGAATCACTGTCTGTGCTGATCATAGGATTAGAGATTGAGCGTTCTGCGTGTAAAAGTCCTGCGCCTAGATCAAAAGCAATAGTCGTTATATCAAGAGCACCAGCGGCTGCAGGATTAAAGAGGACACTAGGGGCATCAACTGGAGCTGCCACAATGGCGCCACCTCGTGCCCATTGTTGTGCTGAAACACCCAGCATTTGATCTGCGTTTGTTGCCATTGCCTGACCGGTCAAAAGTAATGATGTCGCAGCCAGTGTTAGAAAAATTTTCTTCATGTTATCTTTCCCTTTGTGAAATGAATAACGGTATGAATTTAAGTAAGATTCATACCGTTATTTTGTTTACGCTGTTGCTTCTTCTGCCTTAGCTTCTTCCTCTAGAGGAAAAAACTGCTTTCTGAAAATTGGAGTCACAAACATTACTAACAATGCCAGAGACATCATTCCACCAACTCCCCATTCGAAAGAATTACGAACGATATAGCCATTAAAACCTGCTATTGCAGTTGCCAAGGAAACAGAAATAACCATGTAGTAAGCAAATGGCTTTCTCAACCACAGAAATGGCACGGCAAGGACAATCAAATATGATGCAGCATAGTTCAAATAACCACCAAGAAGCAGAACCAGGGTATTCGGATCATAAACAGGCACTGCGTTTGTCACTAGTTCGCCTGCGTTGATTTGTGCCTGAGAGATTTTGGTTAATTTGAGGGCTTCATAATGATCCAGATTGGTAAAGAAGTTACCCAGCGGGGTTAATGCTGATGGTGCATGATCTGTCAACAGCTCTGGAATAAAAATGAAATAACGAACTCCGTGCTGTGCGTTCATGAATACCATACCAGCAACTATGCCAAGAAAGGTATAGGGGATAAAACGGATAAATTTTTGTTTAACTGTCTCCTTGTCGGCAAACAGGAACACATAATAAAATGCTAAACCAAATACCAGGGTCCAAAAAACAGGTGGCAGCATAGACAGACCTTCTGGTGGAGGCAAGATACCTGCTACCGGGCCTTGAGAATAATCAGCTACAACCAGAACCATCCATGGAATCAGCATTGTCATACCTGACACTGCAGCCACAGCCATCATCCCCATAGCTGTTGCTCTTGCCCATTCTTTTCCCTGCCAAATAGCAGGGGCGATGCAAATAGACAGTGCCCCACAGAGAGCAAGAAGGACCATCCAGATACCATAGGTTGTGCTTAATATCGGTACTGCCGTATAAAAATCCGGATCATATGGAATCAGTCGTTCCATCACATTTTCCAGAGCAATTTTCAGAGTACGCATTGCCTGGTCTGGGAATACATAAATCATCATTAGTCCGGCGACTACCGCCGTGACCGCCATGATCTTCCGTTGTAGTTCACTTGAATTACCTTCCATCTAATCCTCCTGTTTACTTTATCCTGCTATTAACAGCTCCATCCGAGCGACAGAGCGAGTTTGCTTTTTTATAAGACTCCGAAAGTCATAATTGCCATAGAACCAACCATATAGAGCGATGCACATTTGAATAATCTAAAATTGATTTTCTCTGAGGGCCTGACTGCGGCATATATTGACAAAGCTATGATGCCAATGGCCATGACAGAAATCAGTCGCAAATATCCCCAGGAAAGTCCAATGGCACTTGCACCAATTCCAATGGCTAATGCAGCACAAATACTGGATACTGCTATGATGAGGCGAGTTGTATCAGGGCCATATTTATCTGAAAATGTAGGGATTTTTGCGCGATTGTAATCCGCTTGATTCTTAATATTAAAGGTGAGTATATGAGTAGGAATCCATAGCAGTATCGATAGAGCAAACAAGATACCGATGGGGTCAACCTCACCTATTGCCAAAACCCTGCCGGCGAGGATGGGCATGCCGCCACAGATACCACCCCAGACAATGGCCCAGGCAGTACGGCGTTTCAGCCACATGGTATAGACAACAACATCAATAAAAAGACCGGCAAACACTACAGCACCATAAAGTGGTGCAATTAGAAAAGCCCAGCCAATGCCGATTGCAGACACCAGCAGACCAACGGTCAATGCCTCACCGACCTTGACTTCACCTGTCACTAGGGGACGATGTGATGTTCTACTCATTTTGGAATCGATATCACGATCCCATACCATATTGAGAATTGTGCTGCCTGCAATGGCAAGAAAGAGGCTACCCGCCAGGGATAGCAATGACTGCCAGCTCATTATAGGACAATTGGCACTGACATAACCCGCTATTCCAGTTACTAACAGGAGGCCGGTTTGCATGCTTTTGATTAATTTCAAATAAATTTTTATTCTTGCCTTCATGAAATCCCCCTGACTACCTTAGTTAACTGCAATACGCCTTGAGTACTATCTGTGCTTTTCTGATACTTCCAACCTTGATTACTACTGGTTGGTCTTTCCATTCGACGGAATATCCAGCCCGTTTCATGCCTGACTTGCATTCAACTTCCCAGAGAGCTTTGGCTGCTCTCTCAACCTTTCTTGTCAACAAATCATTACATTCTAGCGATTTTCGTTCTGCTCTGTTTCTTGTTATTTTTTTTTGGATGTCCATAGCCAACGCTCTCCAAGCTTACTATTTCTTGCAAGTATAAATATAAACGACTCGCCCCCAGTGAGTAAATACACACTCACCCAGAGGGTAAAATAAAAAGCCTTCAGTCATAAAAGGCTTTCACGGTTAAAGTAAGTATGCACTCACTTACCAACATTTATGACGGTGTTTCAAGATTATTATTACAGCTTATGTGTTATTTCGCATTGCTCAGCCTCAAAGGGTGCAAGGTCTATTTTTGAATATTCCTATACACAGTATGTATAGAAGGCAAGTACCCCCAGTAATCTCGACTGAATACGTTTTTCAAAACAACAAATGGGTAAGT
>CAZDJE010000126.1:0-9661 GCA_964505715.1 uncultured Desulfocapsa sp.
CAATTGCGCCATAGCATCAGCGGCAAAGCTCAAATCGGACAGTGCGTATTTATCGAGAAAAAAGTCCGTCAGTTCCACGATATCATCCCGACGTTCTCGTAAAGGAGGAACAGTCAGCTCAAGGACATTGAGTCGGAAATACAAATCCTCACGAAAAAGACCGTCACTTACCAGCTGTTTTAAATCCTTATTGGTCGCAGTAATCACCCTGGCATCGACCGTAATCTCTTTTTCAGAACCAACCCGGCTCACCTTCTTTTCCTGTAAGGTACGGAGCAGTTTTGCCTGAAGATGCAGGGGGAGTTCTCCAACTTCATCAAGAAAAAGTGTTCCACCGCTTGCAAGTTCAAACCTGCCACGACGCTGTGAGGCAGCACCTGTAAATGATCCTTTTTCATGGCCAAAAAGTTCCGACTCAAACAGGTTTTCGGGAATTGCAGCACAATTCACTTCGATAAACGGCCCATCTTTTCGAGTTCCCATCAGGTGGATAAGTCTTGCCACCAACTCTTTTCCAGTCCCAGTCTCACCATGGATCAAAGCTGCCCACTCCGTTGGCGCAACTCTGTAGACAAGAGAGAGTAATTCCTGCATAGGAGTACTCGAACCGATAATTGATATGGGCAGTTCTACATATTCCAAAACTTCTGTTATTTTTTCAGATTCTTGCTCCACCAGCAGGCTCTGCTCAATCCTACGAATCTTTTCCAAAAGATCAGTAAGATCAACGGGCTTCTCCATAAAATCATCGGCACCAAGCTGCATTACCTTTACGGCCGTTGTCACATCACCGTAGGCAGTAATCATGATAGCCCGCACTAGAGGGGAAATCTGCCTCATCTTTTCAAGAACCACATCTCCGTTCATGTCCTCCATACGGTGATCCATAAGAGTGAGTTCCACGGGAGCAGAATTGAAAATATGCAGCGCTTCATTCCCACCCGATGCGGTCAGTACTTTAAATCCCTGTTTCTCAAGAAAGCCCCGCAACATTTCCCGCTGGGTTTCCTCATCATCAACAATTAAAATTAGCATAAATACCTTACCGTGCGTTCAATTTAAGCCTTTTCATAAAAGACTATTATCAACCTCAGCAATCGGGAGATTAACTGTAAAACAGATGGTTTCTTTTTCATAATCAGCATTCCACTGAAGCGCCCCCTTATGGGCCTGAACAATCTTATCGCTGATCACCAGACCAAGACCGGTCCCCTTGCTTTTGCTTGTAAAATAGGGCTCGAAAAGGAGCTTACTTTCCTTTGAGTTCAATAAGAATCCACCGTTTACAATCTCAAGCTGACACATTTTTTCTTCTTCAGGTATATCCAGCAGGATTCTCAAAAAGCCACCGGTAGGTTGTGCTTCGACGCTATTTTTCACTAGATTCTCAAAAAGTTGCTCAAGAAGCACCCTGTCACCATGGACAAAAATATCCTGTCCACATTCAAGTTCAACCGCAACCTTCTGTTCATCACATTGTGTCTGATAGAGGGTAACAACCTGCTTCACGAGCTTCAGTAAATTAACGCTTTCACTGTTTATTTCAAATGCATGAATGGAATCTTTTAACCTGGTAATAATAGTGTTTGAACGATCCACTGCACTGCGCATACTTTGAAGAAGGTTGCTATGGTCCTGATCGAGATTCATCGCTTCAATTTGCAGACGCTGCAACCCCATTCCAATCGCATTTAAAGGGTTTCGAAGTTCATGGGTGATCGTGGCTGCCGCTCTGCCGAGTGCGGCATCTTCATGTTGGCGTGCCATTTTTCTCTCAAAATCCTGTGATTGCTGTAGCCGCTGACGTTGAACACGATAGAGCAGCCAGGAAGAGAGAATTCCAAACAGAATCAGAAAACTGATAAAAAGGATAAATTCTTTACGCATCTGCTTACGGCGTTTTCCAAAGCGATCGGTTTTCAAAGCGACAATAAGCTCTTTATCTCCTATAGAAACAACGGTTTCCAGAATATTCTCTCTTCGTATCGTTTGAGTAGCCGCATCTTTATCAAACCGTACATAGGCAATATCATAAAAATCTCGTAACATTTTCAGAAGACGCTCAACAGAGATTCTCTCCAAAGTGTTGTCTACTGCCAAGGAAGAGATACCAACCAATACACAGTCTCGTCTATTGTCACTTCCCTGTTCCTCCCCTGAAAGATAGGAAAACAGATAGAGCTGTTCCTTTTCAAGCCGTTCAAGTCCGGTCGAATCCCTACAGATACTATCCGTCAGCCACCCGCCTGGACCACTCACTTCGTTTCCACTATCGGCAGATATTATTTTCACTCCTGCAAAACCGGATTCTGCTGCAAAGGCGGTGAGTTCAGAACTTGAAAATGGTTCTATAAGATCAAGATAATGAATAAAACGAGCACTATTTTCAAGGGAAGCTGCAACTGTTTCTTCCAGAGCACTCTGGGAAAGCAGAGTGTTTCGCAGGTTTACTTCAACAACTGCGGCAAGAATTTCAGAATGATCTTGGAGATGATTTTGAAGTTCACGGGCAGCCATTTGTGTTTGTCTGAGAAAGTAACCCCCTACAAGAATAATCATTAGTGCAAAAAAACAGAGGTTGGTCCGCCAGCTGGGATAAAGATTCATCGTCCACCGCCTCCGCCACCGCCTCCGCCACCGCCGCCACCGCCACCGCCACCGCCGCCGCCACCGCCACCGCCATTGCCAGCGCCATTGCCAGCTCCATTTCCATTGGCATTCCCAGAACTGCCAGAAAAACCATCCCCCATAGATTCAAGGTCGTCATGTTCTACAAAGGATGGCCTCTTCTTTTTACTCTTTAACAACCTGGCACGAACCCCGGTAGGATCGGCTGAACAACCCGCTCCCTTGCAGCCCCTGATATCGGTTGCCAGAAAAACAGTTCCCCCTGCTGCCCGTTGTCCCCATATACGAATAGTTGCTCCCACGATTACACACTCTGGTAGGAATTGTGAACCACCGTTATTGTTGGGTAAATTGTTTTTCTCTGCAATGTGTACAGAAACCCTCTCTTGCCTGGAGTTCTTCCTAGAAGAAAACGGAGACAGGGTAATCCTAAGCTGCCCCTCATCAACACCAAGCACCTCTCCTACAAGATAGTCCTGAGCAAAGGCGGAACCAGTACAGGTAAAGGAAAGCAGCAGCAACAGGGCGACACGAATACCAATCACTTTTTTAGATATCCTTTTTCTCGGTAATAATATCATGAAGAATCTCAAAAATTGCCATGGGATCCTTATCATTTGCAGCCCCAATTTCCTTAATGGTCATTTCAGCTTCAGCCTTAACACCATTGTCAGCCAGTCCCTTACGAATTACCGGAAACATAAGGTTATACTCACTGCACAGTCCACCAAGAGTCTTATGACCAAATCCCGACATCGGACTATCCGGAAAGCTTACGGTTCCCGTCGCCTTCTTTTCTCCTGCTGCGGACTTAATAATAGCATAGATAGCCTGAGGACTAATTTTATTAGCAGCAGCAATTACAGCAAGTGTTTCCTTACTGTCCTTAAAGCTTATATCCGCCTGACGCAGAAGATCCATGGTCTTGTCCAGATCCAGATTTTGTTTTTTCGCAAAAAGCTTCAAAGAGGACAACTCAGCGTGGCCATATGGAGGCTCACCATATTGTTCAGAAGCCTTATCCTTAATGGACTCACCAAAATTAATAACCGTACTCATGGGGGGAATCTCAAGATATGTCCCTACACCAACAACAAGGGTAAGAAGTAGTGCAACATTGAAGGAAGCAGTAAAGACCTTCATCTCCCGCGATCGATTTTTCATATAGGCTTTGATGGGAGACCAGTTGTAGTACATATGAAGCAGACCAGCGAAGAGGAATAGAAATCCAAGATTTATATGAAGATTCCCCCACTCCACTTTAGAGAGCCCCCATAAATGCCAATCGGCCCAGTAGGCAACACGGCCATGGGGAACGATATAAAGAATAACCGACGTGAGAACCAGAAGCAGAAACGAAATAAACATGGTCATGGAAGTGATTTTTCTACTACTCATAAAAGTCTCCTAAAAGAAAAAAATTAAAATGTATCATTACCAAAATACTCTCCGTATAATATGCCAGAACTATGCCACATTATGCATACTCACAAACAGTGTTAAAACAGTACCTTGCTCTCACGCAAATTTTCCACAAAAAAACAGTCTTCGACAATTTGCGCATCTTTCGACAATAATGTCGAAAAGGAACGTTTATGGCAGATAAGGAGAAGATATCGACATCCCCCTGCCCCTTCATTGGCCGTTACCAAGGAATAATTGGTGGCAACTTGACTTTCCCCCCTCCTAAGGCATAGACTTTAAGCATGATTTATACAATATCATTGCAAAACATTTTCCACAAACCATCTACCTTTCTCTCCAAACCATTATGAGATACAGGGATGGAGGTGCGGCCAGAACAGCATTAAAAATTGTTCTTTCATATCTAATAGTTGCAGGTCTTGGCCTGTTTCTGCTTCCCTGGTTCAATCATAACGATACATCATCAAATATGTCCTACTTCCATTTTCTTCAGGATACGATTTTCCTCATCCTGACAGGCTGCCTGCTTTTCTTTTTAATCTATACGTTTGCAACGAAACAAAATAGTCTCCGGGAAACGGCCAGCAAAAATGGAAAACGCTATCAATCGCTTTTCGACAATATGTGTAAAGGAGGGATTGTATTCCGCCCGGCAGATGACGGCATGGACTTTAGCCTTATGGATATCAATTTCATAGGCGAACAGATCGACGGAATTAAACGACAGGATTATTTAGGTCAAAAATTGTCTGAACTACCGGTCGAGACCTTTGATGTAAAACTCCGAGATGGGATACGAAGAGTATCCGAAACTGGAGTGCCCGAGCATTTTACCACCACAAAATATCGAAAACATCATCTTAGGCAACACAAGGACAATTATCTTTTTCGCCTCGATTCCGGAGAAGTAGTCGTTATCTATGACGATATCACCGACAAGATCTTACTGGAAACAGAGCTGAGGTCTTCAAGAGAAAAGCTCACTCTCCAAAACAAAATAATAACCCACTTTTTAACCATAAACGACGATGATGTGTATCAGAAAGTCCTGCAGTTAATCACAGAAACGCTAAAGAGTGACTTCGGTATATTAGGCTATCTCAACAACCAGAAACAACTTATTGCTACAAGTATACACGGCAGCCATATGAAATGGAGCCAGACTGCAATTGATACTATTATTACCAGTTCCGGCACCTCTGACAATCTCCTGGGCAGAGCACTACAAGAAGGAACCCATTTTATTCAGAACGACCAGCTTATCTGTCCCATTGAACACACGATCCTTGAAAATGGAATTGCCGTTCCTGTACGGTATCAGGAAAAAACGATTGGCGTTCTTTTTCTTGGCAACAGTAATACACCCTACAGTACAAAAAATGCTGTTCTGTTAGATGGCATCTGCTCCTATATCGCGCCCATTCTTAATGCCAGACTTCAGGCACAGTACAATGCAAAACTCCACTCGGATGAGAATATAAAAAGAATAAAGAGTGAGACAGATCTAAAAGAAGCAGAAAAACTTGCCCGGGTTGGCCACTGGGAACATAACCTGATTAGTGATACACTTTTCTGGTCCGACGAAGTGTACAGAATATTTGGCCTTAACCCGGAACATTTCCAGCCAAGTGTTCAAAAATTTCTCCAGTTCACCCTTCCGATTGACCAGGAACTCGTCATCAATGCCTACCAGAAATCCGTGGATGAGAGAAGCATGTACGAAATGACCCATCGAATAGTTCTAGATGATGGGTCAAGCAAATTTGTCCATGAGCGCTGCGTAACGACTTATGGTGAAGATGATCAACCAACCCGTTCTCTTGGCACTATACAGGATATAACGGAAAGAGTAGAAGCTGAAGAGGCACACAAAAGACTTGCAACCGCCATTGACCAAGCAGTTGATGTTATAGTGATCACTGACATCAACGGTACTATTCAATATGTAAATCCAGCCTTTGAGAAACTCACGGGGTACAGTAAAGAGGATGCCATCGGGCTAAACCCACGTGTCCTGCAAAGTGGTGAACATCCACCTGAATTCTATCAAGAACTGTGGAAGACTATAACCGGCGGCAGGGTGTGGAACGGAAGATTTATTAACAAAAACAATGACGGCAAACTCTTCACTGAAGAAGCCACCATTACTCCTGTCAAAGACGATAGCGGGCAAATCATAAATTTTGTTGCGGTAAAGCATGATATTTCCCGTGAGCTTGAGCTCGAAGAACAGCTGCGGCAAGCTGTCAAGATGGAGTCTATCGGCACCCTTGCAGGGGGCATAGCCCATGATTTCAACAATATCCTTGGAGCCATGCTCGGATATACCAGAATGGCCATGGATGATTTATCCAAAGAAAGCCAACCCTACTGTGACCTCAGTCTGGTTATTCAGTCAGGAGACCGGGCAGCGGACCTTGTCAAACAGATACTGCTCTTCAGCCGTCATCAGGAACAGGGCTTTATCCCGATACAGATACAATTTGTAATTAAAGAGGTGCTAAAAATGCTCCGCGCATCTCTTCCTGCCTCTATAATTCTAAAGGAACATATCGATCAAAACTGTCCAGCTATAATGGCAGATCCAACGCAAATCCATCAGATTCTGATAAACCTCTGCACAAATGCCAAACAGGCCATGGCTGCACAGGGTGGAGACCTCACTATCACCCTCTCACAAACGGAACTTAAAGGTGAAGCGCTCCCCCCAGATAATTTAAAACCTGGAAAGTACATTCAGCTCACGATCAAAGACAGCGGTAACGGTATTGAAGAAAAGGACCTGGGAAGAATTTTTGATCCCTTTTTTACCACCAAGGGAATAGGTGAAGGAACAGGGTTAGGACTCGCAGTTGTCCATGGCATTGTAAAAAGCCATCGTGGTAATATTACGGTTGAAAGTGATGCCCAGACAGGGACAACATTTTCAATTATCCTGCCCATGGCAAAAAGTGATCCTCAAACTGACCTGGCGAAAAATGAAGAGATGATACCAGGTGGGACAGAACATATCTTAGTGGTGGATGACGAACCAAACATTCTTATAATTCGCAAGAGAATGCTTACAGGTTTAGGGTACCAGGTCTCAACCTTTGCAAGCAGCATAAAAGCACTGGAGTCTTTTAGGGCAGATCCTCTCAAGTATGACCTGCTGCTAACGGATCTGACTATGCCAGAAATGGATGGTAAAAAACTGGCAAGCCATATTCTTAAACTTACCCCTGATATTCCTGCTGTTCTCTGCACCGGGAATTCCGGATTAGTAACAAAAGAGCAAACTGCGAACCATGGCTTTTGTAAACTTCTTGAAAAACCCATTAAGCCACTAATGCTGGCTAAAACATTACGTGAACTTCTCGATGATAGAAAAAAAGCAGATAAATAAACAGAACAGCACGGCAAGAATCCTCATCGTTGACGATGATCTTATTCTCTGCTCCATGCTGGTTGAACAGCTTAAACGAAAAGAGTATGAAACAGGGTCGGCCAATACTCTGACGCAGGGACTCCTCCTTGCCGGAGAAGGCGGCTGGGATATTATCCTGCTCGACGTGCAGCTGCCAGATGGAAACGGACTGGAATATCTTCCCAAATTTATTTCCTCCCCCTCCTATCCGGAGGTCATTATTATCACAGGACACGGAGCAGCAGACGGCGCAGAAAAGGCTATACTGGGCGGTGCCTGGAGTTATATCGAGAAGCCCCATGTTATTCGTGACCTGCCACTACACCTGACAAGAGCTCTACAGTTCCGTAAAGAAAAACAACGATTGAAGGTCGTTCCGGTTGCCCTGAAGCGTGATGCTATTATTGGGAAGTCAGAAAAGTTAAACCTCTGTCTTGACCAACTTGCCACGGCAGCTGCAAGCGACATCAACGTTCTTATCACAGGAGCTACGGGTACGGGCAAAGAACTTTTTGCCCAAGGCTTGCATAAAAACAGCAGGCGGGCTACCCGCCCTTTTGTTGTCGTGGATTGCGCGTCACTGCCAGCTACTCTTATTGAAAGCACCCTCTTTGGTCATGTGAGAGGTGCTTTTACCGGAGCAGATAAAGCTCAGGAGGGGTTGATTCAACATGCACATCAGGGAACACTTTTTCTTGATGAGGTGGGTGAACTCCCGCTCCCAATACAGAAAAATTTCCTTCGGGTATTGCAAGAACGAGTTTTTCGTCCCGTTGGCGGCACCAAAGAAATTCATTCCGATTTCCGACTGGTTGCGGCCACAAATCGAAACCTTTCACAAATGGTACGTGAAGGAAGTTTTCGAAGCGACCTGCTGTTTCGTCTTCAAGCACTGACCATTACCCTCCCTCCGCTACGGGAAAGGCTGACAGACATCAGAGAGCTGGTTATCTATTTTCTCGGAAAACTGTGCGAACGATACAATCAAGAAACAAAAGGTATCGCTCCCGATCTAATCGATGCTTTGGTAAGCCATGACTGGCCTGGAAATATCCGAGAATTATATCAGGTTATGGAACAGATTTTTGCTGAGAGTGTCGGGGTCCCCACACTCTACTCCATTCATCTTCCCCAAAAACTGCGTATCCGCCTTGCCCGTGCGGGGGTCCAGCAGGAGCAGAAAGAGACAGATCCAGCCCCTCTCTCCCTGGCACCATGGAAAGATTTCAAAGAACAGACGGAACGAAAATATATGGAAGAGCTGATACAACTCAGTAACCGTAATGTTCAGGATGCATGTAAAATATCAAGCCTTTCCCGAGCCAGAATCTATCAACTGCTTGAAAAACATGCTCTCACATTCAGTCCACAAAAGTAGACATTTTCTATTATTGTAGACATCCTTACCTAAACCTGCCAACAGCTCCCCACCCTATCGCACTGATATGCTGCACTTAATTCTTAATTACGCTTTCACTCTTCTCTGGCACAGCTGTTGCTAGACAAGAGTGATAGACCTTAACTGTCCCCATTAAGAGTACGCCGGAACTTTTATTATGAATCTTTTTTTCTATGCTGGAGAAAAATCTATCCAAGCAAAACAGTTTACAGAACTCCTTCTCAGCAAAGATGCCTTAAGTTCTCTGACTGTCCTTCCTGCAGGAGCTAAACTGAATAGTGATCACAGCCTGAAACTGCGGAACGGTGATGTGATGATACTCTTTGCAGCAAACGATAGCGAACTGCAGCATCTGCTCACAATGCATGATAAATTTGAAGAGTTTCGGGTCATCCTTATTTTACAGGACCATACCACGGAAACCGTTTCAATGAGCCACACACTAAAACCTCGATATGTAACATTTGCAGAAAGCAACATCACAAACTTAGAGAAAGTTATTTCAAAAATGCAGAGTCAGACCGAGGGGCCTGAATATTACTCTTAACAAAGAGGATCAAGAGAGACGTTTACTCCAATAAAATAACTTTGATAAACGCGTAAAAAGGTCAAATAGGGGATGGCTAAGTAGATACGCGAAGACTTTAAAAATATTCATATGCAAGGCGCGTATTATTTATTTAATTTCAGAGTACTAGGGTACGTCGTAATTAAACAAACAATGTACCCCAAGGGCACTTCCTGCGGGGCCCTATGTGTCAGAATAGTTTGCACCTCAAATATTTCAACATATAACAAATGGG
>CAZDJE010000127.1:0-9388 GCA_964505715.1 uncultured Desulfocapsa sp.
GAGCCTCTGGTGGAGCGAATACATATTTGTAACTAAAAGTATTTCAGTGAATAATCAGTTAATGAAAGCTTTAGCTCATCCCCCCTAACAATACATATATATTCTTTGTAGTTTTCAATACAATCTTATAAATTTTTCGAGGTGGAATTATGATTACTCCAAATGCAGTTATCGCAATGTGGCTTGTACCAGTTATGATGACAATTGGCCTTCCGTTGGTAGTTACCATGGTTTGTAGTGTCAATAAACTAGCGCAGAAAATCTTTTCTTCAGAAGCTATACAGTCAAGATGTTTCTTAGCAAGAATGTTTGCTTCACAGCCTCAGGTTCCAACCGTCTAATTTAGCTCAAGCGTTACGTTTTTATATCTATGTGCATATATGGATGAGGTCGGCTGTTACTACCTTAAAAATGGATGATTGTTGTGGGGCTATTTGGGGGACCATGATTGATACGTGAATGTCCAGTAGTAAGTTCTTCAATTTTATCTAATCCGTAATAATTATATCCTTACTGTATCTCTTGAGTCATGCTTAGGTACAAAGTTGCTCTATTTCAATTAATAGCTGTGAATGATACTACTTTAATTTCTTTTAGTTGAGTGACGAAAATATGGTATCTAAACTGAGTATAAACGGTTTTGAATGGCTATGTTCCTTATCAGAAAGCAACGTCATATGAATGATGTTCGATAAAACCGATTAGAATGGGGAGGGGGGGAGTATGGAAATGAGCTCCTGCAAAAGAATCCTGCTGAGGCATCATTGTGTGAAATTTGTTAAATAGGATTTGTACGCTTACTCTTGATTTTCTCTTTTACAAATTTCTGCCATCCGTCTGCCCGCATCAAGATAATGGTTTCTTATACAACCTTCCAATGCATAGACGTCACCTTTTTTGAGCGTGTCTGCTATGATCTTGTGTCGCCAGTATACTTCTTCCACTGAATAAAGTTGGATCCAGTATCTGAATAAGAGAAATTTAGAGAGCCCTTGGCAGGACCTTCTGCAGAATTCAAGAAGTAGTTCATTATCAATTCGAGAGAAAAGTATTTTGTGAAACTTATCATCTAGAGGGGCTATTTTTTCGATAGGCCCACCTTTATCAGCAACGAGTTTCATTTTCTGAGCGATTCCTTCCAGTTTCTTGATATCTCCAGCTGTATATTTCTGAATGACAGAGCAGACTGCAGCAGCCTCAAGAATGCCACCGGTAAAATAGCTATCACGGATTTGTTTTGGATCCAACTCAGTAATAAATTTACCCTTTTGTGGAGTCCATACAACTAAGCCCTCTTTTATTAATATTTGAAGAGCTTCTCGAATAGGTGCCCGGCTAATAGATAATTTTTTAGAGATAACAAGCTCTTTCACCTTCGTACCGGGTTTGTAGGTACCATCAAGAATGGATTTCTTGATATAGGTAACTACATGGTCGGTGTATGTATGTGTTTTGAACTCCAAACTTTTATCCTTTTTTTGAAAAGACAAACGGCATGACAATATGACCTGCGCTGTGCCTGAATCGTAATAAACTAAAGCATAAGTTTAATATCTATATTGAACAAAAAAATCAATACAATGATACTCTACTCATGGATATAAATGTGATATTTTAGCGTTCTGATTTTCTCAATAAATAGGCGTAGTCTGCTTCATTGAAATTTTTCCTCTTCTCAAGCTCGTTACACGCCTCCTGAATAGTATCAGCAAGGATTGGAACCGCTTTTTCCAGAATTGCCAAATATTGATCGGAATCTTGTGCGGTGAATGCAGGGATCTTCCAAATACGAATGGCAGTTTCGGAAATGGTCATTGAAAGGACTGCGGAACTGCCAGGCATAAGTCCTCCACCACCGACAAGGTTGTGGAGCTCTGAAGACATGTAGGTTACCCCACCTGCATCCTCGCTTACCAGGAGCGCAAGCTCACCGACTATCTGAACCTTCTCTCTGGACGTTTCGGCTTTGGCAAGAGTATTGCCAAGATGCGCTATTTTTTCGCCAATCTTCCGTGTTGCAATGGCAATTTCATCGGATCCACGTGGGTAAGCCGTATCTGAATGAATGAAGTTGACATTTGCTTCTTCTGCTCCGTGGACCAGGGCATTATAGACAACCCGGTTATCGACATCTTTGTTTATTCTGATCCAAAAAGAATTCTCATTCGTGCCTTTACAGACAGCAGGTACATACGCTTTACTTTCGAGGATTATAGTTGGCAAATGATCGAGACCGAGCTTTTTCATGAGCTCACCTTTATCGCCAAGCATTATATTGCCTTCCAGATCCTCATCCGGGCCAAGGCCTCCTTCATTGGCGTTGAGTATTGCCAAAGCTGAAACAGGGATTCCGTCAATGTCTATGACGGAACCGATGCATTTGCCCACCTTGCCTGCCATATTTTCAGAACAGGTAAATAAAGAACCTGCATACCGTTTCTCAAAGGTATCGATCACAGCCAGACAGGCGGCGGTTTGCAGTGCAACGGGTAGTTCACAGCATCCTTGGCCGTATATTCGGCCAAATGCTGCAAAGGCAGCACTCTGGCTATAGACTGCGTCGAGTCCAATCACAAGGCGGGCTAATGTGGCCTCATAGGGAGTGATTCCTCTTCTGGCCCTTGCAGTTCCTGTCCCGCCATCCTGAGTTTTTACAATAACAGTACCAGAGTCAATGTCGGTTTCGACAGAAGATATTGTGGTACAAACCGGAAACGCACGGCGGAGGAGACAGGCGACGACAGCAAACCCTGCAGTATCATCTTGGACGAAACCAGAATGGCTATGTACGTGGCCAGCTCCTGCATGTCCGGAAATTCCGAATATTCCTTGAGAAGCCGTGCTTTTGTTAACATTCATAATTCAATCCTTCCTGTATGGTTTTAGTTATCGCCTATCTTCTGGTTAGTTGCTACAAACCTGGGAGCCATAGCGTGATTTGTGGAATGAAAGTAAGGGCCAAGAGTGCCAATATCATAGTAAACAGAAAAGGCATAACAGCGACGCTAAGTTTTTCAATTGAAATATTGGCGATACTGCAGCCAACGAATAAATTCACTCCAACAGGTGGTGTTAAAAAACCCATAGATGAGCAGACAATCATAACGATACCAAAGTGAATCGGATCAACTCCAAGTACCTTGACCACGGGTAAAAGCAGTGGTGTCAGGATCAGGATATTGGCCAGAGCATCCATGAAAGTTCCCATGACGAGTAGAAAGACAAGAATTATCGGAAGCAAAACATATTTGTTATCTGAGATACTAACAAGAATCTCCACAAGCAAGTTTGGAAGGTTGTAGAAAAGTAGAATTTGCCCAAGGGCGGTGGCAGTAGCAACAACAAGGAAGATAGAAGAGGTGGTCAGGGCTGTTCCCCTAAACACATCAATAACCTTCTGCCAACTCAGGGTACGGAGTACCAGTCCTTCGACAACAAGGGAGTAAACCACCGCAATAACACCCGCCTCAGTAGGGGTGGTCAGTCCGCCGTATATTCCGCCAAGCACGATGATAGGAACCATGAGTGCCGGCAGGGCATCCAAAAATGTGGCTGCTACTTCTTTCGCCGAGGCTCTTTTACCTGTTCCTGTAAAGCCATAGCGTTTTGAAAGGACGTAGCTACACACCATAAGACATAGGCCGATAAAAAGGCCCGGTATGATACCTGCAATAAATAGGTCGCCTACAGATACTCCGGCAGTGGTCCCGTAAATGATAAGAGGGACGCTTGGTGGAATGATAACTCCAAGACAACCGGCAGCGGTGTTTACTGCTGTTGCAAATGATTTGGAATACTTTTCCTTTTCCATTGCCGGAATCATGATACCACCAACTGCGGCAACTGTCGCAGGGGCTGAACCGGAGAGCGAACCATAAAACAAACTGGTGAGGACTGAAATGTGCGCCATGCCACCAGTCAAATGACCGACGAGAGCCTTGGATACGGAGAGCAGTCTCTGGGCCATACTACCTTTTTGCATAATCTCTCCAGCCATGATGAAAAATGGAACAGCCATAAGAGGAAATACATCAAGGGATGTAATCATTTTTTGAATTAAAAATTCATATGGCAGCATGTCGCTAAATGTCATACCAACCACGACACTCATCCCGATAGATATCCCTATGGGGACGCTAAGCAGGAGAAAGGCTGCCAGGGAAACAAAAGTGAGAATAATAGCTAAATCCATCGTCAAATACTCCTTAATTAATCTCTATTTCAGCAGGATTTATTTTCCCTGTAATTAACCACCACAACCTTTCCAGCGTTCTGAGGCCCATAAAACCGAGTCCTACTGGCATGCAAAGGTAGACCCAGTACGCTTTAATCTCAAGGGCTGGTGTCTTCTGACCTGTACCGGCAAGGAAAATGATGAATTTGATACCAAGAACAGTTGCAAATACGCAGAACACAACAGTGATGCACGAGGCGAGAATGGTTATGGGGCGGGCGAATTTTCCTTTACAAATTGTGCGTATGATCGTTACTTCAAGATGCCTGTCCATTTGTGTTGCGTAACTGCATCCCACGTACACTGCCCAGATAAATAGATAACGCGCTAGTTCTTCCGACCAGTCAAGGGAACTTTGAAGGACATACCTATTAAAAACCTGGACCGCTGTGATGCCTGCCATCAGAAACAGCGACACTGACGCGATGACCATCTCTACGCTTGGAATTATTGATTTTGGCGTACTCTTCATTGTGAGGCTCTCCATTGTCTCGTTATACCGGGCGGCTAATTTCCGCCCGGTATGTTGTGCCAATTATTTGCCAGCAGCAATTGTTGCTTTTGCGTTCTCGATCAGCTCTTTACCAATACGGTCTTCAAATTGAGTGTAGACGCCTGCAGTAGCCTCGGCCCAACGTTTACGCTCTTCAGGGGTAAGAACAGTAACGGTCACACCTTTACTCTCCAGTTGTGCCAAGATATCTTTCTCGCCATCACGGATGAGTTTACGCTCATAAAGCTTAACTTCATCGAAGGTTGTAACAACGAGTTCTCTCTGCTCAGGTGTCAGGCTGTCAAGAAAACGTTTGGAAGCCATTACCAGATGTGGGCTAAAAAGGCTGTTTACTATGGTGACGTGGTTGGTGACTTCTGGGAAGTTGTTATGCCATGCAAGATTAAGATCAATATCGATGCCGTCAACGGTCTTCTGCTGCAGTGCGGTATATACTTCACCCCAAGATACTGGAGTTGAGTTGATACCGAGGGCTTTGAGTGTTGCGATATGAGCTTTAGAAGGTGTGGAACGAATTTTCAGGCCCTTGGCATCTTCGAGGGTAACAACTGCATGGTCATTATTCCAGAGATTACGAAAACCGATCTCAATGTATCCAAGTCCAACAATACCACTCTTTAACAGAGCCTTAGTAGCATTCATACCGATTGGTCCATCGGTAATTAAGTCGGTTGATGGATAGTCTGGAAAAAGAAACGGCAGGTCGAAAATGAGGAATTCATCAGAAAAAGGGGATAGATTCGGGGTGGAAGCTGAACCCATTTGAAGCATGTTAAGTTGGAGGCCTTGAACAACGCTGTCAAAGTTACCGAACTTAGAACTATCAAAGATATCTACTCGGAAAGCACCGTTACTTCGCTCTTCGATAAGCTCCTTAAATTTGATGAATGCCTGTCCCATTGGATGCTGAGGGACATTTGGGTGGGCGAGCTTGATGACAATCGGTGCTGCAAAGGCAGAAGATACACTGATTGACAAGGTGAGAACCAACGCTAATAGAACCGTCTTAAAACTTTTCATTCATTTCTCCTAAAGGGTTAAGGTGATCTTCAGAAAACATATATTTCTGTTAGACCTGTGTACTATTATCACTATACACATATCGTTATTGATATAGTGTTCCTTATAGAACCCTATAAGGAACACTGTGTCGTGGTTTACTTAAAGGAATCAAGGTATGCATAGAGAGCAGGGGATCCGCCAGTATGCAAGAATAGTACATTGGAACCTTCAGCAAAATGACCTTTTCTAACAAGATCAACCATTCCTGCCATTGCTTTTCCTGTATAAACTGGATCGAGTAGTATGGCTTCAGTTTGGGCGAGTAGTTTTACGGCTTCAATCATGCTGTCTGTAGGAATTGAATATCCAGGACCGACATACTCATCGAAACAGGTAATCTTATCTGCTGGGATCTCTCCCCGCATTCCGACATGTTTTGCGGTCTCAATAGCGAGTTTGTGAACGATCTCTTCCTGTGACGCTTTTGTTCTACTGACATTAATGCCAGAAACTGGAATACCTGCATTGGTACCGTACATGCCAACGGCTATACCTGCATGGGTTCCTGCGCTACCGCTTGGAACAACCATGTGGTCAATGATGAGGCCAGTCTCAAATAATTGCTGCTGAATTTCCTGGGCACAGGCGACATATCCGGTAGCACCGATAGCATTAGAGGCACCGCCAGGGATGATATATGGTTTTTTCCCTTGTTTCTTGAGTTCCTCGGCGAGGTTTTCCATCTCTCCTAGCATGTCTGATCCACCAGGTACAACCTTGGTACTTTTTACACCCAGAAGATTAAAGAGAAAATTATTGCCAGAGCCATCTTGTTTGTAGCTGCCTGGTACACGTTCCTCGAGTATGAGGTGACAGTCAAGGCCTTCTTTGACTGCCCATGAGAGGGTTAAGCGGCAATGGTTTGACTGAATTGCACCACAGGTGATAATTGTGTCGGCTCCTTTCTCCATGCCATCGGCAATACAGTAGTCGAGCTTTCTCGTCTTGTTACCACCAGAACATCCTGGGAGCAGATCATCTCGTTTGATGAAAATATTTACTTTACCGCCAAGGGCAGCGGAGAATGCTGGGAGTGCTTCGATGGGAGTGGCATCCTGTACGTAATTTCTTCTTGGGAATTGAGTTAAATTCATTATAAGTCCTATGGGGGTTAAATTATATGATGGCTACAACTGCCTCTATTTCTAGATCTGCTCCTAAAGGGAGAGCAGCTACCTGGAATGCACTTCTTGCCGGAAATGGTGCGTCAAAATATTCAGCATAAACGGTGTTGACTTCCTGGAAATCACCAATGTCTTTTAAGAAAACTGTGGTTTTTACTACATCTCCAAGCCCACCACCTGCTGCTTCGATGACCGCTCTCAGGTTTTTAATCGCCTGGTGGGCACAGTCTGCAACAGATCCCTCCACCATTTTCCCGGTGGTCGGATCAATAGGTAGCTGACCAGAAGTAAAAAGAAGGCCTCCCGTTCTCATCCCCTGTGAATAAGGACCAATTGCTCCCGGAGCGTTGCTGGTTTCAATTGCACTTTTTCCTTTTATGTTTTTATTCAATATATTTTCCTCATCTCAAAAAGATTTATCATATTGTAAGGGTGCATAAAACACACCATGAAAGTGCCGAATGTCGACATTTGTATATAATGTATGCCAGAGTTGAAATGCTATGTCAAATAAAAAAAAGACAGGAAATAGAGAAAAATAAAATTAGTAATCTTTTAGAGGTGATAGCGATAATTGTTTTTCATATATATTTAAAGAGGAAGGAGCAAAGTCCAAAAGATTAGCAATTAGGGGTGGGCGAATCAAGTGGAATGGCGTAGACATAATGGCATAGTGACTTGGGGCGTGGGGTAGGTTAATTCTCGTCTGGCATACTGGAAGTGAATGAGGGTTTTATAAAAAAATAGCCTCTATTGATTAGGGAGATAAGTGATACGCGTATTCTTCTGTTGTGGAATATGTATTAGCAATAGCGAGTGTGTCGAAATTGGAATTGGTGTTTGTTTGAGGCATAATAAGTGAAATGTCGACATTTGTGGCGTACGGTACCGCTAGTTTAAAAATTGAATTCTTGAATTAAACCTATTTTTTTACATGCCCCTTATAGAAGGTCGACGAGCGTGAAGTCACTGGTGGCGGTTATTCATTGTGTCCATCTGTAAAGCTGATTGTAATTTACCTTCAATAATAACCCTCCATTGCTCAAAGGTCGCTTTCGAGATCTTTGAGCAATGTGGACAGGTCAGTTCCTGTGCTAAGAGAAAAGAACTCACCTCTGATTAAACCCTTAAAAGAGGAAGGATCAGCTTCTTTTAATCCATAGGGACCATGGAATATCCTCTATTCTGATATGCAATCATGGAGACGTACCCATTTCTGGTTACTTCCAGTTCAGTTCGAACATCCTCCGGGGCTATTCCGTTAAGGTCGGCTGCTATTAAACATTGCTCCATGTGAATACCCTGCTTGGCAAAAGTTTCAAGCCATTGATGAACTAGAGCTTTTGCTGCCTGATCCTCTTTTTCAACATACCAGTTTCCATTGGTGACAAACTTACTGGCTTTTCCACGAAAACCGATGGCAACATCTGTTTGAATGCCGGCAGTTTCAAGTTGTGAGAGAGTTTTATCTATAAGTGAAAGACGAAGTATTAACTTTTGGGGGATACCGACATTGACGTCAAAGTAGATCTTTACAGTTGTCAGACCTTCTATTGATTGGCTCTGTTTGTATTCCTTGCCCTCGGCAATGCAAACAGTTAAAAACAGAAATACAGGAAGCAACAATGATATAAGTATGCGCCTAAACATGGCATATCTCCTGCGAATAGATTGCTCAGTTTTCTATAATACAAAAGAATTGCTGAGATTACTGAGTGTATTTTTTTATAAATAGAGAGATCAATACTAACCTAACAGCCGACCTCAATCTTTCGTTCAATTTTTATAGCGATTTTCTTGTCTGCTTGTAGTGAGTACCAGATCTTTACCCCTTGGTCCTTTTCGATTTCCTGTAGTGAAGAGTAGCCAACAAGAGCAGTGTTTACGTCTATGGCTACACTCATCTCGTTTCCTTTGCTGGTTTTCAGGCGAAGCACCTGGCTTTCCTGGTCAAAGTTTTTTACCTTTCCTTGGACTGCCAACACCGATTGAGTGCTGCTGTGGACCGCGGCATCGCTTACTGCAGAGGCAAGTGAAGGGATGATAAAAAGCAGACACACTATAAATGATAAAATAAAAATATTTTTTATATTTCGGTCACTATGCATTGTTCTCTCCTACTCTTAAGTGTCGTCAATTGTCGACTAAGCGGTGTTTTTTAGAGAATAAATGATGTTTATACATTCACTAATAGGAACAAGGTAAACACGGATACCACATTGTGCTAGTTCTCTCGGGGGGATTTTTTTGTGGGAGGCTCAAATACATGTATTGCCGGTGGATGTGCTTCCAGACCTATAGGATATGAACCTTAAAAGTATATGTAAGTTTACTCTACCCCCAGAATCTTTTGGACCCTTCTGCCAGATAGAGTTTAGAACAAAAATAAGTTTCTTATTGGCTATGTTCTCGTTAACTGTGGAAACTGACCTAAAGCAACATTTAACAAGGACT
>CAZDJE010000128.1:0-9178 GCA_964505715.1 uncultured Desulfocapsa sp.
AAAGATAAGGACGACAGAGTCGTTTTTCAACATTTAACACGAACATAGCCTTTTTTAAAGTGCTTTTGGATATTTTTATTTATGATACATGTTCATGCCAGAAAATGGCTACAAAAGCAAATAATTAAATAGGGTGGGGGCATTTTTGCGTATTAACCTATAAGAGGAGGGTTATATATCCCGAAGGGAGAGAGCTATTCGTTTTCTAGGCTTGTCAACTTCAAGAATACGAACAACCACCTGTTGTCCGGTCTTTACAATTTCCGCTGGATCGCGCACAAATCTGTTAGCGAGCTGGCTGATATGGATAAGGCCATCCTGGTGCACTCCAATATCCACAAAGGCACCAAACCGAGTTACGTTGGTTACAATTCCAGGTAGCCTCATTTCAGTGATCAGGTCATCAATTGAATTCACGTTTTTTTCAAAGGCAAAGTGTACAAATTTTTCACGTGGGTCTCTTCCCGGTTTGGCTAACTCGTTGAGTATGTCGCGCAGGCTTATCAGGCCAAGGCTATCTGAAACATACTGCTGTATATCAATTTCATCTCTTTGCTTCTGACTGCTGATCAGTTTTTCGATATCACATTGCCTATCGGATGCCATTTGAGCCACGGTTTTGTATTGCTCCGGATGCACCGCCGAATCATCTAGCGGGTTTTTGGCACCATGGATACGTAGGAATCCTGCACACTGTTCAAAGGCTTTTGCACCTAGTCTGCTTACCCGCTTGAGATCTTTTCTGCTGAGAAACGGTCCATGTTCATTACGATAGCTGAGAATGTTATCGGCCAGTACTGGGCCAAGGCCAGAAACATATGTGAGGAGTTCCCGGGATGCGCTGTTTACTTCCACGCCAACACTGTTAACACAGCTGACCACTACATCCTCGAGACCATTTTTTAACTCGGTCTGGTTTACGTCGTGTTGGTATTGGCCGACACCTATGGATTTGGGGTCAAGTTTGACCAGTTCGGCCAAGGGATCCTGAAGTCGTCTGCCGATGGAAACTGCTCCCCGAACGGTGATATCATGATCCGGAAATTCTTTTCGGGCAACTTCCGATGCTGAATAAATTGATGCACCGCTTTCATTCACCAGAGTGATCAGAATATCATCCTCTAACTGCAGGCTATGAATAAACTGCTCAGTTTCTCTACCGGCTGTACCATTGCCGATACCAATAGCCTGGATACGTTGTTTCTGACACTGTTCCCGTATTATTTTACCAGCCTCCTGCTCCTGTTTACCGCCATGGGTCGGGTATATGGTGCAGTAATGGAGTAATCGGCCCTGGCCGTCAAGACAGACAAGTTTAGCTCCTGTCCGGAATCCTGGGTCGAGCGCCATAACCCGCTTTTGTCCTAGGGCAGGTGCCAGGAGCAGTTCGCGCAGGTTTTCCCCAAAGACCGCTATTGCTTCTTTGTCAGCCTTTTCCTTAAGGTTTTTGCGAAGTTCCTTTTCAAGGCTTGGACTGAGCAATCTTTTGTAGCTTTCAGCCATGGCAAGCGACATCTCCTGAGAGACCTGATTTTTTGCTGCATAATAGCTGTTGAGAACAGCAATTGTCTGATCTTCAGGAGGCTTAAAGGAAAGTCGCAGCACCTTTTCAGCTTCGCCACGAAACATTGCCAGAATGCGGTGGCCAGCAGCCCTGCGAATATCTTCCTCCCATTCAAAATAATCACGAAATTTAGTCCCTGATTCTCTGTTTTTCTTTACAACGGTGGAACGAAGAACGGTTTTTCCTAAAAAGAGTTTACGAAGGCGTGCCCGGATGGTTGAATTTTCACTTATCCATTCGGCAATGATATCTCTTGCGCCAGCACTTGCCTCTTCTGCCGAGGAAATGTCCCTGGTCGGATTGATGAAATCTGAAATCTTTATGGTGCCTTCGTTCCCATTA
Organism: uncultured Desulfocapsa sp.; assembly: GCA_964505715.1. GTDB lineage: Bacteria > Desulfobacterota > Desulfobulbia > Desulfobulbales > Desulfocapsaceae > Desulfocapsa. Next base: position 1,907 of record CAZDJE010000128.1, read on the forward strand.
AATATTGCTAGGGCAAGCGGTTCCAGACCTCTTTCTTTAGCTATCACGGCCCGTGTTTTTCTTTTCTGTTTAAAAGGCAGGTAAATGTCTTCAAGTTTTAAGAGATTATCCGATTTTTCAAGATTCGTTTTCAGGGTATCGGTGAGGAGCTTTCGTTCGCTAAGAGAGTTGATAATTGCTTGCCTTCGCTTATCAAGTTCTGCGAATTTTGTAACAAGTTCCCTTATGGCGGTGACCTGAACTTCATCGAGTAAACCGGTCATCTCCTTACGATATCGTGATATAAAAGGAACCGTTGCTCCTTCTGCTAAAAGTCCGGCGGTGGCAGTGACCTGAGGAATGGAAATTTGTAGTTCGGTGGCAATTCGTTTGTGGTGTTGGGTGGCTGTCATTGGAGGCTCATTTATTCGTGAGAGTGTTTTTTAATTTGTTTCAAATGTAGTACTTTTCCAGTATAATAAAAAGTATCAATTGTGCTTTGAGGTAAAGAAGAAGAACAATCTGTACCGGTTGGGTGAAGGGAGTATACACTCCTAAAGAGACCCGGCAAAGCTGTTTAGTGTCTTCGATCATAAAAGCTGTATTTTTAAAATGAGTAATTGTGAAATGGTGTTAAATTCATTTGCTTAACATCCACAAAAGGCACTTATGGAAGCTCACTTACCGTTTACCAGTGTTTATTTCATCCTGAACCCGTGAGCGTTTTCAGGTGAAAAAAATCAATTCATGGTTCCTGTTTTCATCACGGATTCAGACTCATGATCAGACAAGGGGAATTGTATGGGAAAAGAATTGTCAGCATTATGTGTTCATTCTGCAAAGGATTTTAAAAGTCAGGGGAAAGTTATTATGAAACTGGCTAAGAAACAGGGGCTTATAGCTATTACCAATCGATTAGCACTTTTTATTGATGGTAAGCCTTGTCGTCGCTGGTGGTTTGCAGATAAAAAGAAAGCGATCCTACTTTCCGTTGAATATGGTCTGGTGGATAATGAAGCCATAAATTTTCTCACTAATGGTATCTGAAAATAATCATATTTTAACCTGAATTCAACTCGTTCCCGTCGGCACGATTTTTCCTGTTTTTGGATAAATCGTGCCGTTTCTGTTTGTACCTTTTTTCTCAGCAACATTGTGTCACTCCAACAAAGCGTTAAGCATTGATTATTATTAACGCTCTCTTCCATTTTTCTTTCATAAAAAAACTCTTGTGCTACACTGATTTCACCTAAGTTTGGTTTTGGTATTTAACATTGGTAAACATTATATAAGGGAAGCTCGGTATGCGTTTTGAATCTGGAAAAATAATTTCTGATTTTGATCCTCACTTTAAGATTTTCCACGAACTTATGCCCTTCAAAGTGGAGGAGATCCTTCTGGTGTCGAGTCCCTATGATGCCTTTATTATGGAGGAAGATGGGTCCCTTGCAACACGTATTATTAATGAATACCAAGGGCTGAATCTCAGTGGTGCTCCCCGTATTACCCTGGTCTCTTCCGGTCAGGAGGCCCTCGAAGTTCTACGCCGCCAATCCTTTGATCTTGTAATTACTATGCCCAATGTCGGGGGGATGGATGCCTTTACCCTCGGTTCTTCCATAAAGAGGATTCATCCTGTTCAGCAGGTTGTTCTGATTTCCCATAGTCTTCGCGGGATATACCCTCTTCCTGAAAATGTTGATTGCCAGTCAATAGATGATATTTACCTCTGGTGCTGTGAAGCTGATCTGCTTCTTTCATTGATTAAGAATTTTGAAGATCATGTCAACGTGGATGCGGATACCGCTAGAGCCATGGTGAGAGTGATCATTATGGTGGAAGATTCACCGGTGTATCGATCCACCTTTCTTCCTATTTTATACCATGAAGTGGTGCGTCAGACTCAGGCAGTACTTGATGAAAGTTTAAATGAACCCCATCGCTTACTGCGTATGCGTGCAAGGCCGAAAATACTTACAGCTATCAATTACGAAGAGGCCATGGTTCTGTATGAGGCCTATAAACCGTATGTCTTTGGAATTATATCCGATGTGCGTTATCCAAGACAGGGCAAGATGGATGCTGAGGCTGGAATGCGACTTCTTGAAGGGATACGCGAGGAAGTTCCTGACCTGCCCATGCTGATGCTCTCTTCGGAACCTGAAAACAGAGCACGTGCCGAGGCTATCCCGGCAGTGTTCCTTGATAAGGATTCGCTTTTTATAAAAGATGAAATTCACTCCTTCTTTCTCGACTATCTTGGGTTTGGCGATTTTGTTTTTCGTCATCCTAATGGAACTCCCATTTCTCATGCTTCTAATCTGTATGAATTTGAGCAGCAGCTTCGTACCTTACCAACGGAATCATTGCGCTATCACGCAGAGTGCAACCATTTTTCCAATTGGGTTATGGCGCGTGCTGAAGTAGCTCTTGCAACACGTCTTCATCGTGATCATGTCAGTGGTATTGTGAGTTGTTCCGATTTGCGTGATGATCTGGTGTTCAAAGTGCATTCACTCCGCAAACTTCGACAGCAGGGAGTGGTTGTGAAATTTTCTAGGGAATATTTTGATCCTGAAGTGATGGATTTTGTTAAAATCGGTAATGGTTCGCTCGGCGGAAAGGCTAGGGGACTAGCCTTTATGTGGATGCAACTCCAGCAATCACGAGGCTCCCACCCCATATTGTCTCAAAATAATGTTACGCTTCCCAAGACCTGCGTGATCACTGCCGATGGTTTTGACGATTTTATAGTCAAAAACCGGTTACGACTGGATAAGGATGCAAGTGATGAACAAATAGCAGAGACTTTTCTTGCGGCAGAACTTCCCGGTTGGCTCCAGGAAGATCTCCACGCCTTTCTCAAAAAAATCACCTTTCCTGTTTCTGTCCGTTCCTCAAGTCTTCTTGAAGATGCTCATTTTAAACCCTATGCGGGACTCTATTCTACCTACTTTCTGGCCAATAACCATCCCTCCTTCAGTCTGCGTTGCCAGCAACTCGAAGAGGCGGTGAAACTGGTCTATGCTTCGACCTGGTTTGAGAGTCCAAGAGCCTATTCAAAAGCATCGGAACAGGGACGTGAGGATTCCATGGCTGTAATTGTTCAGCAGCTTGTGGGGCAGCAGTATGACGATTACTACTACCCGCATATTTCAGGTGTTGCTCAATCGCATAACTACTATCCGGTTATGAAAATGAAGTCGGAGGAGGGGATATCTCATATTGCACTTGGAATCGGAAAGACGGTGGTTGAAGGAGAACGTTCGCTGCGCTTTTCTCCTGCACATCCCAAACGGCTTGTCCAGTTTTCCACGGTGAATGATATCCTTGAGAACTCTCAGCGTCATTTTTATGCACTTGATATGAGACATTCCACTCAACTTGATAGGGAAGGATCAAATCTTGTGAAGCGCGTTATACAGGATGCGGAGCATGAGGAGCCTGTACAGATTCTGTCTTCCACTTATATTCCGGATGAAAACCGGATACGGGATACATGCATGCCTGGAGTGAAGGTGGTCACATTTGCCAGAATTTTGAAACATAAGCTGTATCCTTTACCTGAAATCCTTGAAGATCTGCTTGATCTTGGTCGTCGCGGTATGGGCTGTGAAGTGGAAATTGAATTTGCCGTTCGTCTGGACCCAAAAATCAATAAGAGTGAATTCTTTTTTCTTCAGATGCGGCCGATGGTGACGGGTGGTGAAAATATTGATGTTGCGATCTGTTCACAGGAAATTCAGAAGGCCTTTTGTTTTTCAAGATCCTGTCTTGGACATGGTCGGATTGAAACTATGGCTGATATTCTGCTTGTTAGGCCCGAGAGTTTTGATGCGGGAGCCACTAGAACTATTGCCGGAGAAATTAACGCAATGAATGCTAAACTTCAGGCAGAAGAGAGGCCTTATTTGCTGCTGGGCCCTGGACGCTGGGGCTCTGCCGATCCATGGCTGGGTATTCCTGTTCAATGGCGTGATATTTCAGGCGTCGGGGCCATTATTGAGCTCCAAAATGCGCAGCTTCATGCCGACCCTTCTCAAGGGTCACATTTTTTCCAGAATATTACATCCCTTGGTATTCCATATCTTACGGTTATGGAGACAAGGAATGAGGCATCACGAACCTGTAAAAGTAAAAATGAAGAGAGTTGTCTGGATTGGGATTGGCTTATGGGGCAGAAGGAGTATGAAGATACAAAGTTTGTTCGTCATATTCGTTTGCCTGTCCCTTTTGTAATGAAGTGTAACGGTAAGGAGGAACTGGCTGTCTTATATCAGAAAGATGAAAAACCTGTTGCTAAGGATGCGTGTAAGGAAGTACGAAGAAAATAAAATCTAACACCGGTAAGCGGTAAGTGAGGTTGGTATATATTTTTTGTTAACAATTGAAGTTGTGATTAATCATTATTGAAGTTTACGATTTATAACATATAGCGGAGGTTGGTATGGACGATATTATGAGCACGGTTATGAATAAAGATCCGGAGCAGCGCGAATTTCATCAGGCTGTTAAAGAAGTTGTGGCATCGGTACAACCGGTGCTTGAACGAAATCCGGAGTATCGCCAACAGGCAGTTCTGGCAAGAGTTACGGAACCTGAACGTGTTCTTATGTTTCGGGTCCCCTGGATGGACGACGATGGTCAGGTGCATGTGAATCGCGGCTTTCGGGTGGAGATGAACTCGGCCATTGGCCCATATAAAGGAGGTTTGCGTTTTCATCCTTCTGTGAATATCGGTATTATCAAGTTTCTTGCCTTTGAGCAGGTCTTTAAGAATTCACTGACCACGCTTGCCATGGGCGGTGGCAAGGGTGGGTCTGATTTCGATCCGAAAGGAAAATCCGACGCCGAGGTGATGCGTTTTTGTCAATCTTTTATGGCTGAGTTGTTTCGTCATATCGGGCCAAATACCGATGTGCCTGCCGGAGATATCGGAGTTGGTGCCCGCGAGATTGGTTTTCTTTTTGGAATGTATAAAAAACTTAGCAATGAGTTTACCGGAGTTCTTACCGGTAAGAGTCTGGATTGGGGGGGCAGTCTGATCCGTCCAGAAGCAACCGGTTATGGAACTGTGTATTTTGCAGCAGAGATGCTGGCAACACGTGGTGAAACACTGGAAGGGAAGAGCTGTATCGTTTCAGGATCTGGAAATGTGGCTCAGTATCTTACTGAAAAAGTACTCGATCTGGGTGGTAAGGTTATAACCTTGTCCGATTCTTCTGGATATATTTATGACGAAGAAGGGATTGATCGTGAAAAACTGGCATTTGTGCAGCAGTTGAAAAATATCAGGCGCGGACGGATCGGTGAATATATCGAAACCTATCCAAATGCCGTATATACTCCGCTTGATCCGCTGCTTGACTACAATCCTCTCTGGAATCATAAAGCTGATTGTGCCTTTCCCTGTGCCACCCAAAATGAGATTAATGCGGTGGATGGAAAGAATCTTGTGGATAATGGTGTGGCTCTTATTAGTGAGGGTGCCAATATGCCGTCTGTTCCCGATGCGGTTGATCTCTTTGTGGAACATCGTTTGTTATATGCTCCTGGTAAGGCTGCCAATGCTGGTGGTGTTGCCGTGTCCGGGCTTGAGATGGCACAGAACTCCATGCGTCTCTCCTGGCCTAGAAAAGAGGTCGATGAACGTTTGAAACAGATTATGAAATCCATCCATAGAACCTGTGTCGACGCGGGTGAGAGTTATGGCGTCCAGGGGAATTACGTGGCTGGGGCGAATATTGCAGGCTTTGTGAAAGTTGTGAATGCCATGCTTGATCAGGGACTGGTATAATAGTAGACTGAAGGTAAAAGGGGAAAGGCTGAAGGGACAGTTACCTTCAGCCTTTTATCCTTCATCCTTTTACCTTACCTAAAAACATGTCTCTCTACGATGAACAGTGCGCCCGAGATTTTGGGCTTCTAAAACCCAGTCTTAATCAGTTCTTTGCTGAAATGGCGGTTGATTGTCCCTACCATCTGCCCCATGACGCCATGTTCTACCAGGCTTTGTTTTCTCCGCTTTCCGATCGTGTTATGGAGTTGTTTTTAGCTTCTGGGTACAGAAGAAATGGAAACTGCCTCTACAGCATGCACTGTCGTGATTGTTCAGCCTGCGTTCCAATTCGTCTTCATCCAAAAAACATGCAGTTCAATCGGAATCAACGCCGGGTACTCAAAAAAAACCGAGATATTAAAGTTGAGTTTGCGCCTCTGCAGGCAAGTGAAGAGAATGTACAGCTATGTGAGAAATTTCTTCGCGTTCGTTATCCCCAAAAAAACAACGGTGGCAGAAATTATTACCAGGGATTCTTTCTGAATAAGATTACTCAGGGGATGGAACTGAGGTTTCGCTTAAAGGGAAAGCTGGTGGGGACTGCAATTGTTGATGTCGGGCAAAACTGGATGAATGCGGTCTATTTTTATTTTGATCCCGATGAGGCTTCCCGGAGTCTTGGAACATTCAATATTCTGACCATGATCGAAACCTGCTTGAATCTGGATATCTCCTATCTGTATCTTGGCTATTATATCGAAGAGGTGGCTGCCATGAATTATAAGAGCCGGTTTCATCCATATTATCTCTATTGCAAGGATGCATGGAAGAGGTTTGAGTAGTAACCATGCTTCTCTTTGGAATAGGAATTGTTGCGATTGCAGGGTATGGCAGACAGAAGTCGCAGGAAAGATAGGAATATACAAATAAGTGAAAGTTGTTAGAAGGCGGAATCGTTTACTCGGTCCCGTCTTTTTTTTATAAACAGAAACTGTGCCTGAAAATTTCAGGTTTCAAAATGCCCTTCTGTCCAAGCCTACTTCGTATTTATAAGAACTATACGACCATCACGATCTGGTGGATTGAGAATCTTGCTTTCATGGATTTCCATGGCCATAATTGAAGCCAAAGTGGTGTAGGTATTGGATTGTTCGTGCCCATAGGTTTTAAACCAAAAATAATTATCTCCTTCATAATTCGCAAGAAACGCATTGGTGGCAACAGAGTACTCTTTCTCAGGATTTAGAGTGCTGTAAGAACCATCATCGTTACGAATTTGCACATCCACTATCTGTTTACCCGACTGGCTTATTCGCCATTGCCCATTTTCCTTTCGTATCTCCTGTTTCTGGTTAGTTGTTTGAATCTTAATCTTCATTCCGGCAATCTGAAGAAATCCACCATGGCCCAATGATGTGGCAGAATGTTCCAGAATCTCAAGCAGATATTCCCCTTTTATTTTCAGTAGGTAGATGTCGTTTTCAAAACCGTCAATCTCCTGAAGCATGGTGTCA
>CAZDJE010000129.1:0-9126 GCA_964505715.1 uncultured Desulfocapsa sp.
ACTTAAAATCCCTCGCCCCTAGGGTGTGCGAGTTCGATTCTCGCTCCGGGTACCAACAGTAACATAGCGTAACTCCTATAATTCTAGGGGTTACGCTATTGTTGTTTTAGGCCTTTTCATACTGCATTTCAGAGCAGATATCACCTTTTCTTCATTTATGTCCTCTTCAGAACATCATCACTAAGAGTGGTGACAAGAACGGGTACGGACAATTTCATATCACTGGAATAGCGTTGTTTTGCTAAAGACAACAGCTATTACCCGGCCTTAGAGTGCTCTTTTTACCCTCAAAAAGGGTTTTTTAGGGGCTGGAATTTTTTTCAGGACAGTTCCTTCTTTTTCCGAGACTAGCGAACGTCTTTTGGCACGTGCATCTAATTACTGTTGTATATTTTGCACAAATATTTCACTGCCAATCGCCATTGATGCGCTCCAAAGATTCTTTTTTACCGCATCTGCTAGTAATTCAGTCTTCATCCGTTACTTATGCTCTTGCCAAAAACGTGTCTGACTGTCTAAAAAAAAAGACCAAAAAGAACCTTATAATGTATCACCAAATATCGCTTTAGAGGATTCTGGATTTCATTATATCCACTCAACCTGTATTCTACTGGATGTGACACAAGCCCTGCCAGCAACATATTAAGATCGATATAGACAATACATCTTGCTAGCTGCTCATCATTTTTCAACAACCAAAAGAAATATGGTTTGATGTCACCATATAGTTGAGCACACACAACCCGTATCATTTTTTAGCCTCGTAAAGCTAGTACCGCCTATGTTTCCGATCTTTTTCAGACTTAAGTAAAAGCTCCTACTTATGGCAACGATTGGTGATGTGCCAGATGCAACCTGGGATATAGCCCTATGTGTTGTGATCAGTCTTCAGTGCGGCAATCGTGGTTTATCCCCTCTTGTATCCTCATTCCTTAGAAGATTCTTTTTAGGGTGAAAAAGGAGTTTCTCAGGGATAAAAAAGGGTGCTCCTCACATTATTCGTTATCCTCAAACAACTACCGCTTATATTTTAGATTACTGTCTTTGTCCGCCTGGTCATTCCTGAATACTTTTCTGTTGTTCTTGTAACGCCTTTATTTTCAAAATAACTTTTTGAGTTCGATCATTTTTTATTTGCACTGTCTTGTGTTCAGGCACCAGTTTGAGGATGTCCTGCCAGATTGTAAGTGCCTGTTTGTATTCACCTGCACGGTAAAAGGATTCTCCCATGGAGATCTCTTCCTCAACTCGTGTTGTTATGGCTTTATCCAGGCGTTCCTGCATCAGTTCAACAAGTGGCTGTTTTCGCACGGAGGATGGTAGTCGGGCAAGCTGGTTTCGTGCTTCTGTTAGCTCACCGAGAGCCATGGCCTTGTTAAACTCATCGATGGCCTGTTTATTTTTTTTACGTTGGATTTCACTTCTGTTTTTTTGTTTTTTCTTGTTACGTTTGGCCAGTTTTTTTTGCAGTTGTTCTGCTGCGGCTTTATTTTCAGGCGTGGGGTTGAGTGTTACAGATAGTGGCAGGAGACGCTGGGCCATGGCAAGATTATTTTCCGCAAGTTCCTGATTGCCTGCCTCCAATAACTTCTGAGCAGTTTCCTTAGCTTCATATTGTATGTTAGTGTATGTCCATTGCAGAGCAATATCTTTGGGATCATTTTCGTGCAGGCTGCGCTGCAGGGGAAGTAACTTCTTGAGCCCTTCACCAGTAATAACAAGTTTTTCCTGTTCTAGAGCCAGCATCCTAGATTGAAAGCGTTTGAGCATCGATTCTCGCTCTTTTTCAAGTAATTTAGAATTATTGATTTTTTTTATCGCTTCCTTATACGTATTTTTTGCTCCCGGCCAATTATTACTACGTTCCTGTTTAATGGCTGTGCTTACAGTCTTGTGTTCGAATATTTCAACTTGTTTCAGTATCATTTTACGTTTTGTTGCAAGGGCTGCAGCATGTGGATTGTTGTCCGAGGTAGCGGCAATGAGGCTCAGAGCTTTGCTATATTCATGCTCGTTCAGATAACGATCGACCTGTTGGATAAGGTCTGTTTGCGAATGAAAGGGAGGGAAAATCGCACAACCATGCAGGAGTACAATAAAGAGGAGAAGAATAACCTTCATGGCATTAATGGATCGCATCTGAAGGCGACATGTGAGTGCTTAGTGAAGAGTTAAGCATCTCTTTGTAGCCCGCAATCTGCCAGATCTCAACGGGCTTACTTTTGCCCCGTAGTGTGGTGGTATTGGAGTAGCTGGTTACAAACAGGGTGTCCAGGTTCAGCGTATCATGCAGCTTTTTGGTGAAGACGATCTGACCGGCCGTAGCAATCGAAGAAAGCCGGGACGCAAGGTTCACCGCATTGCCAACAACGGTATATTCCATCCGGTTTTCGGAGCCCATATTACCGGCAAGCATAGTTCCGCTGTTGATACCAATACAAAAATCTACGGCAATACTATCCTGTTCTTTTCTGTCAGCATTCAAGTTCTTAATCATATACTGGATTTCCACTGCGCATTTTACCGCATTGAGGGCGTGCTCTTCATCGGGTTTTGGGGCTCCAAAAAGGATCATTGCACAATCCCCGATATATTTATCAATATGGCCTCCGTATTTCACAGCTACCTTATCAATCACTGTAAAATAGTCATTGAGTAATTTGTTGATCATCTCCGGTTCAAGCTTTTCACTGATAGAGGTAAATCCTGAAATATCTGCAAAAATGACACTGGCCTCCACGTGGCTTCCACCAAGATGTGTATTTCCCGGATCATCCATCAGGCTGCCGGCAACGTTGGGAGATACATAGCGGGAAAAGGTCTGTTCGACCTGTTGCTTGCGAAGCAGTCCCTGGGTCATGGTGTTCAGGGAGTTCATAAGTTGCCCCAGTTCATCTTTGCGGTTCTCCTTGAACTGGAATTGATGATTCCCCTGTACGATCTGGTGGCTCCCCTCGACTATCTCATTAATGGGTTTGGAAATGCGCTTACTTATAAAGTATGCCGTAATGATTCCGAGGATGACCATAAGGAGGGTAATGAAGGTTATGGTACGGATTGTATTTCCGAAGGCCGCGTCCATAAACGAGCGATCAAAGGTGACGATATAGTGGCCCACTGTCAGATCGCGAAAAAGAATTGTGCTGGCGTAAGATATCATTTCGATCTTTTCGATATCATTAGTCCGCCACTGCAGATGCTCTTGCTCCATGATCTCGGCTGGGAGATAATTTGGAATATGTCCGGTTGTTGAGAGCATTTCTGATTGATCAGAAAACAGAGCAACGCCTGTTATTCCCTGATTATCTGCAAGATTGAACGTGAGCTGTTTTACGGCCTGCTGGTCGCCTGCAAGGATTGGCTCAATTGCCGCTGTTGAAAGTTGATTGCCCAAAGCCCTGGCATAAGCATCTGTCTGCCGGTTGAGAATCTTGGCTTGATTACCCAGAATAAAAAGACTGAGGAGTCCCATGCCAATGATGATCACAGCCGTAATGACCAGTGCCAGTTTTATGGCGATGCTCAACGGTTGCATTTTGAGAGATAAATGTTGTGCCATCTCTACTCTGGCTTGCATATAGGGAATGATCCTTTTCGCCACTGTGGATTCACACACTGTAATAAATGAATTGTTCTTTATACACGCCATAACCATATTGCGGAGTACTGTTTTCCACTGACCAAGAACTCCTACCAGAGCGATAGTCATGGTACTCTGTATCGGAAGGTTATTCAAATCTCCTTATTATTTTAAGGTGCCGTGAAGTTCTGCATCTTGCTGCACTTGTTTTGAGTCATATCGAAAATTGTCAGTTAAAATTCCCTTGTCGGTTTCATATTCTCTCGTTTATGATAAATTGTACACATCTTGCCCTTTCTCTGTACCATCCCCAGGCAGGCGATAGTACTGAACTCTTAGATTTACAAACCTTCATTTGAGAAAAAAAAGGACGTGCTGATACTTCAATTTGTCGTAAATATTAATTAAGATGTTTGACCACTGCAGGTGAATATGAATAAGGTTCTGATTGTAGAAGATAGTCGGTCTATTAATGAATTGCTTACGAGAAATATAAGTGAGGTACTACATGTTGATGTTCTATCTGCAAGAACCTTTAAGGAAGCAAAACAGATTCTTGCTACACATAGTGATCAATTCTTTGTTGCGATCCTTGACCTGAATCTTCCGGATGCTCCTAATGGCGAAATTGTTGATTTTGTCCTGTCTAAAGGGATACCCCCTATTATTCTCACAGGCAATATTTCTAAAGATCTTCATGCTAAAATGATAGAAAAACCGATTATAGACTATGTCGTAAAGATTAACTTTAGTGAAGTAGCATATGTGGTTGATGTAGTAAGACGTTTGCAGGGAAATATGGGGCGAAAAGTACTTGTGGTCGACGACTCAAAATCATCCCGGCAATTGCTACGTGCCCTGTTAAAACGATATTATTTTGATGTATATGAAGCAAGTGATGGTAAGCAAGCACTTAAAATTATAGATAAACACAATGACATCATATTGATTGTCACTGACTATAATATGCCTGTAATGAATGGTGCGGAGTTTATAACCAAGGTGCGCAAAAATTATTCTCGGAATGAAGTCGCTATTATCGGAATTTCTACTGCTGGTTCAGAAATGGTGTCTATAAAATTATTAAAATCAGGTGCAAACGATTTTATTTCGCGTCCTTTTATGCACGAGGAGTTTTATTGCCGTATAAATCAAAATATTGACTCTGTCGTGAGTTATAATGCATTAAGAGAAGCAGTGAACCGAGATTTCCTAACAGGTATGTACAACAGAAAATATCTATTTAGTGCTGGTGAAACATTGTTTCAAAATGCTAAGAATAACAATAGCAATCTGATGGTAGCTATGCTTGATATCGATTTTTTTAAAAAAATTAATGATCAGCATGGTCATTATATAGGAGATAGGGTGCTTCAACATCTTGCATCAATGTCTTCTAAACTTCTTCACGAAACGGATATAATAACTCGCATAGGAGGCGAAGAATTTTGCCTATTATGTATGAATATTGATGCTGCTAATTCAGAGAGACTTTTGGAACAATATCGAAAGACAATAATGGATACCCCATTATTGATTGATGATTTGACGGTTTCCATAACAATAAGTATTGGTTACACCACACATATCACAGATTCTCTAGAACATATGATGAAAGATGCGGACTCTGCATTATATAAAGCAAAGGAAACAGGGAGAAACAAGGTTGTCTATTTTGGAGCTTCAGAAACGTAGAATTTAAATATTATTAATGCTCTTCGTTTAATCTGCAGAAAGAACATATCGCGGAATAACAATTTTTCTTGATGGTCAGCTTGTTGTCTATGGTTTGAGTCAAAAAATGTCCAGTACATCTTCTTGTGAAATACTGACTAGATCACGTTCGGCACATTACACAAAAATGTGGAGAAATAGATATTTGCAGGTCTTGTTTAGGAGGAGTTGCTCTGACCAGATGCATGTTGCAGATTCGTCCCAAACTGCTGAACATTCTTTGTACCGGTTACAGCAGCATTATTTTTTAAAATAAATGCTGGATGGTGAAAAATGATAGGCATAGGAGTATCATCACCGGCAAATAAAGGTGTTGTACTATTAACAATGTGATTACCACTCAAGCTCAAATAACCGCAAAATCCAATCGTAGGAGCCCGCCCCTGCGGGCGAATGATACTAGGATTATTGGAATTTATCGGCCGCAGGGGCGGGCCTCCTACACGTGGTATCAGCAAAAACTGAGTTTGGGTAATAATCAGTATTAATAATGCAAAATTTAACCTTATTCCTGTTGCTATTAAGGCTGGGGAGCATCCCCCGCCTTGCACTAGGTCAATTACCGTAAAAGCCCTCCGACATCGTGGCCTTTTACGTAATCGGTTAACTTTACCAGTAATTTTTGTGGAACATAAACCACTTCTCCAGTCACCCATTTTTCGGGTTCTGGATGGTTGCATCGCTTTCTTAGATATCATATGACCTGAGGTTGATTTTTCCATCTATCTTCATGCTGTCCCTCACCCTAAGCTCAATATAATTCTCGGAACAACTGACATTTTAGGCATCATATCTATGCGGATGATGTCCTGCAGGACTATGCAATAGGATATATCGTCAGAAAACACCTCAAGCCCCCCATCTCACTTAATAGTTGACTTACCAAGGCTATTTCTTCAAAATGAATCTTTCAAAAAAAGTGCAAAAATGGGTATTTTACCTATATGAAATTTTCTGTAACCATGTTTTGGTGAACAGTGATTCATTTTGGCAAGAGAAGAGGAATCAGGAAACATCCCAACCTCACGGTATGCTCCAAAGCCGGTTCCATGGATCTTCAATGATGCCATAAACCGGTAATATTTCCCTTCCCGATGAAGTCAATGGAAGAATAATTACGAGAAAGGTATATGCGACCCATGGTCCACGTTCCTCACCTTTTTGAGAATTTGCAAATTCTTCTTTGAGTTCACTAAGTAATGATTAAAGGATGTGCCTGCAAGGTCCTTGTTATTATTTGTTTTTTTACAATTACAATATACCATAATTGGCCTCGCATCGATTGTTAGCCTGCTGCTTTTATGATAAAAAGCACACTCCTAACACAGAAGCAAAAATATTATACACAATAATATCGGTCACTTGTGCAAGTGCCGTTCACCGGACTGCTGGATCATGGGGGGGGGCTTTTTGAATCAACATTTCCCCCTTGCGGCTGATCTTAAATCGTCCCCCTATAAAAGCTGGATACTTCAGTGAGGAAATACACCAATACATGTCACACCAACGACACGATACAGCTCAACTCCTACAGTGGCATGAAGGGGTTAATGCCATTTATGATTCGTTGTTTTCTACAGAAGATATTACCGAAAAACTAAAACGTATCTGTGACGGGGTTGTCTCCACCTTTAAGGTTGATTTTTGCCGTATCTGGCTCATCTTACCTGGTGATCATTGTGAATCAGGATGCCCACATGCCCTTACCGCAACCAACCAACATTATTGCCGTCATCGATCTCGGTGTCTCCATCTGGTAGCTAGTTCTGGAAGGTATACCCATTGTGACGGAGGACACGCCAGAGTACCTTATGACTGCTACAAAATTGGTCGTATCGCTTCCGGCAAAGAACATACTTTCCTGACAAATGATGCTGCCCACGATGAGCGTGTCCACAACCATACCTGGGTCAATGAGCTTGGGTTGGTTTCTTTTGCCGGATATCAGTTACGTGATCACAAGGGTAATGTGAATGGAGTACTAGGTTTTTTTGCTGATTATGAGATTTCTGAAGAACTCCACGCAATTATGCAAAATTTAGCCAACTCAGCCGCACAAATTATTCAAACGGCCCATCAACAGGAGAAACGGAAAGCCACACAAGAAAGTCTGAGGAAAAAACATGATAATATACAGGCAATTTATCAAGCCACCAGCAACATTGGGTTCATTACGACAGATCTAGCTATTGAAACGTCGACCATACTTTCGTTCAGCCCAGGTGCTGAAGCAATTCTTGGTTATTCAAAAGAAGAAGCTATTGGCAGTAAAGTGAATATTTACCATAGAAAGTATGATATCGACCGTTTACTAGAAATCAAAACAAAATTAAGACAGGGAGCGGTTGGATTCAAAGGCGAGATGATTCTGCTGCGGAAAAACGGGGAGCAGTTTCCGGCCATGCTCACGATTTGTCCTTTATATTCTGCTCCTAATGAAGCAAAAAAGGCTTTGGCGGTTATCATTGACCTTTCAGATCAGAAAAAGACATTAGATGCTTTGGAAAGCTCTAAAAAAGAATGGGTCTCCACCTTTGATGCAATCCCTGACATTATTACCATTCAGGACAAAGATATGCGCATTGTCCGGGCTAATAAAGCTGCACATGACTTTTTTGAAGTTGATTACGGAAATCTTATCGGTAAATATTGTTATGAAGTCTTTCGTGGTATCAACACACCGTGTCACGGATGTCCTCTGGATAAAACACGTCAGGACATAGCGAATCATTCGGAAATTATACAGCATGAGAACCTAGAGAAAATTTTTCTTGTAGGCGCTTCTGCAATAATAGACGAAAATAGCGACCTACAGTACCTTGTCCACATTGCCAAAGACATAACGGAACAAAAACGACTTGAAGAAGACCTTTTTCAGGCTCATAAGATGCAAGCTATCGGGACTCTTGCTGGCGGCATTGCCCATGATTTTAATAATATCCTCTCGGCTATATTGGGCTATTCTCAATTTGTTAAACGGGAGCTTCCTACCGGTAGTCCTATTGAGAAAGATATTGATATGGTTATCCAATCAGGAAACAGGGCTACTGATCTTGTCAAACAGATTCTCACCTTCAGCCGCAAAACAGAGCATCAGCTACAAACCCTGACTCCCCATCCAATTATCAAAGAAGCACTGCTGATGCTGCGTTCCACATTGCCTGCCACTATTGAAATAAAAGAGGACATCGACAAAAAATGTGGCAATATTAAAGCAGATCCGACAAATATCCATCAGATCATGGTCAATCTCTGCTCTAATGCTCTGTACGCCATGGACCAGCAAAAAGGGACGTTGACAGTGAGGCTGTCTCGCGAAAATCTTGAGACTAGCGACGTTGAAGCCTACGAAAATGTTACTGCCGGTTCCTTTATTGTGCTTTCTGTGAGTGACACTGGCCATGGCATGGATGCAAAAACCATGCAAAGAGTTTTTGAACCTTATTTCACCACCAAAGAGGTAGGAGAAGGTTCCGGTATCGGCCTTGCTGTTATTCACGGTATTGTCCAAGACTACAAAGGATTCGTCAAGGTGGCGAGCATACTAGACCAAGGGAGCACCTTTTTTGTCTATCTCCCTCTATTGGAAGAAAATGCAGCTGCTGAAGACGATCAGATAACACCGCAAAAAAATGAAATATCATTGGCTCAGGGCAGTGGCCGGATCTTTATTGTTGATGACGAAGATATACTTGTCCTGCTCAACAAAAGATGCCTGGAGTATGCCGGCTACACAGTCACCTCCACAACTGACAGTGAAGAAGCCCTGGAGAAAATACGTGCCCATCCGGAACAGTTTGATCTGCTTATTA
>CAZDJE010000130.1:0-9095 GCA_964505715.1 uncultured Desulfocapsa sp.
CTAACGACTACTTTTGTTATCAACGCAGAAAAGGCCTGACTGGAACCATACCAGTCAGGCCTTTTTTATTTATAAGGACACACAATTCTATCCCGTATTCCCCAAGAATTCCAATCAATGGTCAAGCAGACATTTCCCTTTCTTTCCAAAAAGATGTGTGTGTAATTCAGGAACATATTCCGCGTAAATCAGTTGCACGGTTCCATCTATTTTCATATCTATAATCGCCTGGTTAATGGTATCAACATGATCCATCAATGCCGATGAACGAGCAATCGCCATCTGCATTGCAGTGGTTCGCAGAGGCTTTGCAGCAGGAAGAAACTGATTATGAAAGGCATGGTCATCCTCTATGATTTTCCTGGCAACCACATCAAGAACAGGGGTAATATCAATGCGGTCAGCCTTCAACTTGTTGAAATTTATTACAATAGAATTCACCACTTCCGTTTGCAACCCATACTCAACAATTGCATCCTGAAACTCCTGCGAATACTTTGCCCCGGCAACTACCCCAATGGTTAAGCCCCGTAAGTCAGAAAAATTTTCCCAGGAAAATTCTTTACCTGCTCTGTGATAAAAATTGATTTTATTTACAAAAAAAGGTTCTGGAAAATATGCATATTTCTCCCGTTTCGATGTTTTCACGGTGAGCATCAGTCCATCCGCCTTCCGATTCTGCACCATATAAATACATCTCTTCCAGGGCAATAACTCCATACGCAAAGGTTGCCCAATGCGTTTAAAGAGTTCTTCCATTACTTTCACAATCAGGCCATCATCGGGTGCCGCTCCGGGCTCCCCTTTCGTGTAAGGTGGCCATGGGTCTTCAACCAGAAAAAAGGGTTTCTGAGCATCAGTCGCTGCCGCACATATGGTGGCAATGCAACAGAAAACGATACAAAGAAAACCTCTTTTAACTAAGAGCGTCACAATCCGCATAACATCTCACTCCTGAAAAATAGCTTTAGTAGCCCGGCAAAAGATCTCCTGTAAAAAAAAACAATTCCCTACCAGGATACGTATGCTGGCTTCCTTCCCGTTCACCAGTGTTAGACTCTCTGTTATATTATTATGAGAGGAAATTACAAATATCAATACTCACGTTTCCGAGTTGCTTTAACGATACAACAGTAAAACCTTATCAGACTAATATTTCAGCCCAACACGATCTCGGACCAGATCAAGAGTCACGGTTGCTTTCTCTCGCGCCCGCTCTGCACCTTTTTGTAAAATAACCCGAATCATTTCAGGATCAGCCAAAAATTCCGCCTTCTTACGTCTTGCATCTGCGTAATAATCACTGATCAGATCGAGAAGTTCGAGTTTAATATACCCGTATGCAGCCCCGCCATTCAGATACAAGTCCCGAACTTCCTGCAGTCGTTCTGGCGATGCAAAGAGTTTTAACATCGCATAGAGATTACATGTATCAGGATCCTTGGGATCTTCCACGGGAGTGGCATCGGTTGCTATTGCCATCACCTTTTTCTTCAAGGGCTTTCCGTCAAGAAAGATGGGAATAGTATTACCATAGGATTTTGACATTTTCTGCCCGTCAAGGCCTGGAACAGTCGCCGTAACCTCACTAATAAAAGGTTCAGGAACCACAAAGGTTTCCCCAAAGATATGATTAAACTTCTGGGCAATATCCCTAGCCACTTCCAGATGCTGTTTCTGATCCTTGCCAACGGGTACCTGGTCAGCCTGATAGAGAAGAATATCGGCAGCCATAAGCATTGGATAGGAAAACAGACCGAGACTCGCATCAATCCCCTTTGCCACTTTATCCTTATAGGAATGACACCGCTCCATTAATCCCATGGGAGCACAGGTGGAGAGAATCCAGGCTAACTCACACACCTCTGGAACATCGGACTGAGCCCAAAAGGTACACTTTTCAGGATCAAGACCAAGTGCCAGAAAATCCGCTGCGGCCTCAATGGTCCCTTTTGCGAGCCTTTCCCTGTCCTGTACGGAAGTGAGAGCATGAAGATCAACAATAAACACATACAGATCGGAATTTTCCATATTTGCAATCATGGTTTTCATCATTCCAAAGTAATTTCCAATGTGCAATTGGCCAGAGGGCTGAATACCTGATAAAATTTTCATAATAATGATAGAGAAATAGAGTTAGGGTTTGTTTGTTTTGCCAGTCTTTAGCGTCGGCCTTCAACCTTCAGCCTTCAGCCTGCCTTGAAGCTTTCAAAGCCCGAGCATACTACCTCAGGTGAAAACGAAAAAAAAGGGGAATCCGAAATTCATCGGATTCCCCTTTATCACTCTCTGCCAATACTAAAAAGGCAGATGATCAGTTCACAGAATTACTTCTTGTCATCGTCTTTGACTTCTTCAAAGTCAGCATCAACAACATCATCATCCTGTTTAGCTTCTTCAGCACCGGCTGCTCCAGCCCCCTCAGGACCTTCCTTAGACGCCTGAGCATACATGATTTCAGCAAGTTTATGAGATGCCTTGGTCAGCTCCTCAATTGCGGCATTGATTGCATCGGTATCATCACCTTCAACAACCTTTTTAACATTCACGATCTCTTTTTCAACATTACCCTTTGTCTCTTCATCCACCTTATCATCCAGATCTTTCAGTGATTTTTCAGAGGCATGTACCAAACCATCGGCATTATTACGAGCATCGACCAGTTCTTTACGTTTTTTATCTTCATCGGCATGCTCTTCAGCATCCTGTTTCATCTTCTCAATCTCTTCCTCTGACAATCCGGAGGAGGCTGTAATACGAATGGACTGCTCTTTATTCGTTCCAAGATCCTTTGCTGACACGTGAAGGATACCATTGGCATCAAGATCAAAGGAGACCTCAATCTGTGGCACGCCACGAGGAGAAGGTGGAATATCGGACAGCTCAAAGCGACCGATAGTTTTATTATCCTGCGCCATCTCACGTTCACCCTGGAGTACGTGGATGGATACTGCCGGCTGATTATCAGCCGCAGTTGAGAATATCTGGCTCTTCTTTGTGGGAACCGTGGTATTTTTCTCAATCAGCTTTGTAGTTACTCCGCCAAGTGTCTCAATACCGAGTGACAGAGGTGTAACATCGAGCAGAAGGACATCTTTTACATCACCCTGCAAAACACCACCCTGAATAGCAGCTCCAATGGCTACAACTTCATCGGGATTCACTCCTTTATGGGGATCCTTGCCGAAGATCTCTTTTACTTTCTGTTGAACCTTAGGCATCCTGCTCATACCACCAACAAGAATAACCTCATCGATATCGGATGCGGAAAGACCGGCGTCCTTCAGAGCAGTCTTACATGGCCCTACTGTACGATCAACAAGATCATCAACCAGAGCCTCATATTTAGAGCGACTCAGTTTAATGTTAAGATGCTTAGGACCCGAGGCATCTGCGGTAATAAAAGGCAGATTAATCTCGGTCTCTGTGGTGGTTGAAAGTTCCATCTTCGCTTTCTCAGCCTCTTCCTTCAGACGCTGGAGAGCCATTTTATCACTACGAAGATCGATTCCCTGCTCACGCTTAAACTCATCGGCAAGCCAGTTCACAATACGCATATCGAAATCTTCACCACCAAGGAATGTATCTCCATTTGTGGATTTTACTTCAAAAACACCATCGCCAATCTCAAGGATAGATACATCAAAAGTACCACCACCAAGATCGAAAACTGCAATTTTTTCTTCGCCTTTCTTATCAAGTCCGTAGGCAAGCGCTGCGGCGGTTGGCTCGTTGATAATACGCTGAACATTCAGTCCTGCAATCTTTCCGGCATCCTTGGTTGCTTGACGCTGAGCATCGTTAAAGTAGGCAGGAACGGTTACAACTGCGTCGGTTACCTCTTCACCAAGATATTCCTCAGCGGTCTGCTTCATTTTACCAAGAATCATGGCAGAAATTTCAGCAGGGGTATAACTTTTTCCTTCAACTTCAATGGCAGCACTGCCACCCTTCCCTTCGATAATCTTAAAAGGGCTGATCTCAACAGATTTCTGTACTTCAGCATCGTTAAAATTCCGGCCGATAAGACGTTTAATTGCGTACAGAGTGCGCTCTGGATTAGTTACAGCCTGACGCTTTGCAACCTGCCCGACCAGACGCTCATCACTATCTGCAAATGCAACGATGGAAGGGGTTGTACGATTTCCTTCCACGTTAGTAATTACTGTGGGATCGCCACCTTCCATTACTGCCACACATGAATTTGTGGTTCCCAGGTCAATTCCTATTATCTTTCCCATACCATTTTCTCCTTATATCGAAACGTGAAACCGCCAGATTTTACGATGGCGATATCTTCTATTTTCCGTTTTTTTCTATTTTATAAACACAATTTTTTATTCGCTACAACACTTGCTACAGTGTTCATCATCTTGATTTTGTCAAGCAACTCTTTAACGCTTCATGGAAGTTTTTAATCTTCTCTTACTCCTTGTCACCCGCCGAAACGATTACTTTGGCAGCCCGAAGCAGACGATCTTTGTACTGGTAACCTTTTTCAAATTCCTGCAGAATATGATTTGCAGGAACCGTAGAACTTGGCTCCATGGTCAATGCTTCATGATTGGTAGGGTCAAAGGCCTCTCCCACACTACTTACAGGAGTTACTTCAAATTTTTCAAGGGAGCTGATAAGACTCTTTAACGTGAGCTCGACACCTTCAATCAATGACGCGAGTCCCTGTTTGGCCTCAATTCCTTCGGTTTGGCCCTGAGTAACTGCACGTTCAAGATTGTCGACGGTGGCAAGGATTTCTCTAAAAATCGGTTCGCCTGCATACTTTAAAGCCGCCGTTTTCTCCCGCATCATTCGTTTTTTATAGTTGTCAAATTCAGCAGCAATACGCATCATTTGATCTTTCTGCTCGGCCGCATCGGCAAGTGCATCAGCCAACTGTTTTTCAAGAGTATCCTCAACAACTGGTTCTTTCACCGGCTCATCAACGCTCGGTATATCTTCACCAATGGATTCAATATCTTCCAAAATTTCTTCCTGCTTCTTATCTTCGCTCACCAATTCCTCCGTATATGGTAAAAGCAATGAAGAGCCTGAAGACTCTTCCGCTGCTCGCGTTCACTCAAGTTCAACATTGTTCTGTAGTTGCATCAACAATAAGGAGCACTATTTCCTTGTCAAGTAGTGACAACGCCTCTTTTTGCCTTTCATCTTATATAAAAAAATAATATAGTACCTGATATCATTTCTTATTTTTATTGAATGGAGAACAGACTCAATGGAATTCGAACCAAAATGGATCGCTTGGGAAATTACCAGACGTTGTAACCTTAAATGTGTACACTGCAGATCTTCATCAGAACTTGCCATAGAAGGGCATCCCGACTTTTCCTTCGATGAAGCAAAACGTGTTCTAGATGATATTGCCTCATATGCCTCCCCTGTTGTTGTCCTTTCAGGCGGAGAACCACTGCTTCGGGAAGATGTTTTTGATATCGCCAAATATGGCGGATCAAAGGGATTGCGGATGTGTCTTGCCACCAATGGTACATTGGTAACAGCTGATATCTGCCAACAGATCGTTGATTCCGGAATCAAAATGGTATCGCTTAGTCTCGACGGCGCCAAGGCTGAAACCCATGACGATTTTCGGAATCAGAATGGTGCATTTGATGGTACCATGAATGCCATCAAACTTTTTAAGGAGTACGGTATTCCTTTTCTAGTTAACTCCTCGTTCACCCTCCGCAACCGTAAAGAAATCCCTGAAATATACAAGCTGGTGAAAAGCCTTGGAGCAACGGCCTGGTATATGTTTATGATCGTCCCCACCGGACGCGGCGAAGATATTATGGAAGAGCTTATTCCCATTGATCTTTATGACGAGATCCTCGAATGGCACTACGAGATAGAAAAAAATGACGATGAACTTCTCACCCGACCTACCTGTGCACCGCATTACTACCGAATCGTACGACAGAAGGCCAAAGAGGAGAACAGTTCCTTTAAGCGCCGTAATCTGAAGTTCTCCACAGGTGGCTCAAAAGGATGCCTTGCAGGACAGCTCATCTGCCTGATTGATGTGGACCTGGATGTGCTGCCCTGCAGTTACTTTCCAAAGTCAGCAGGGAACCTCTACAAGCAATCATTTAAAGAGGTATGGGAAGACTCCAAGCTCTTTGCCGAGATGCGTGATTTCAAGGGCTATAAAGACAACTGCGGCTCCTGCGAATATGTAAATGTCTGTGGTGGCTGCAGAGCTCGCGCCTATGCTATGACCGGAGATTACCTGGCGCAGGAACCATTCTGCGACTACATACCACGAAGCATTAAAGAAAAAGAAAACAAATAATTCACACTATAAAAAGATAAACTGTTTAGCAGTGCTTCAGGTTCGTTTGTTCAGCTCTTATCGTAAGAGTACTCTTATACGATAAGAGCTGAACAGACGAAGATGGAGTGCTGATGAATAGTTGGGATAAAACATATGAATGATACTTTTCTTAAGGCCTGCCGCGGAGAGCAAACTGACTACACCCCAATCTGGATAATGCGTCAGGCGGGTCGTTATCTGCCAGAGTACCAGAAGGTGCGCAGCAATGTAACCTTTCTCGAATTGTGCAAAACACCGGAACTCTGTGTGGAAGTAACCCTGCAGCCCATTGATATTTTAAACGTTGATGCAGCAATTCTCTTCTCAGATATCCTGATCCCGCTCGAAGCCATGGGAACGCCCCTTGAATTCCATGAAGGTCGTGGCCCTGTCTTCCCTGAACCTATCAAGAATCAGGCGGATGTTGACAAACTGATAGTACCTGATCCGGAAGAACATACCGGCTTTGTTATGGACACCATTGGTCTCCTGCGCAAAGAGTTAAAAGTTCCGCTTATCGGCTTTTCCGGAGCACCCTTCACCTGCGCCACCTATATGATCGAAGGCGGATCATCTAAGGTTTTCTGGGAAACAAAGAAAATGATGTTCAGCAACCCTATACTTTTTCATAATATCATGCGAAAGATCACGGACACCACCACCCTCTATCTGAAAGCGCAGGCAAAAGCCGGTGCGCAGGCACTGCAGATTTTTGACTCCTGGGCCGGTGTTCTAGCACCCTGCGATTTTAAAGAATTTGCCCTGCCCTATGTTCAAGAGATCATCCGTGATCTGCAGGATACGGGGCTTCCCATCATCTACTTTGCCAATAACGGCGCTACTCTTCTTGAAATGTCGGAAACCTCCGGGGCGAATGTCCTTGGGCTTGACTGGCGTATCAATATAGGGGATGCCGTAAAACGTCTTGGCAATACTGCTGTTCAGGGTAATCTTGATCCTTTCTCCCTCTTACTGCCAAAGGATAAGCTGAAGAAACGTATCGGCAGGATTATTGATGATGCCAAAGACGCCAAAGGACATATCTTTAATCTTGGCCATGGTATTCATCAATTCACCCCACCGGATCAGGCCAAAGCTGCCGTGGAGTTTGTACACGAGCTCAGCCAGAAATAATTTTCAGAGTGCCTATCCCAACGACTCAACAGTGCTACTCACTTATGGACGAGTATGCCATGCTTGATAACATCCGGGCCCATTCTCTGATGGTGGCCCGGGTCGCCTCTGTACTGCTTCAGGAACTAACAAATCATTTAGGCCCAGATAGCAGCGTTTTCGCATCAAAGAAACTTGTCCTGGCCGGAGCTCTGCTCCATGATATTGCCAAAACTCCCTGTTTAAAAAACCGCTGCGACCATGCAAGACATGGCAGAGATATCTGTATTCAGCTAGGTTTCCCTGAGGTTGCAGAGGTGGTACGGGAGCATGTTACACTCACGGAATTCTCCCTTGAACGTTACAATAAGGGCCTGTTTCTTGCCAAAGAACTTGTCTACTACGCAGACAAAAGAGTACGACACGATGAAATTGTATCGCTTGAGGAGCGTCTTGAGTATATCCTGGTGAACTATGGAAATAACGACCCCGGTCGCTACAGTCAAATCAGGGCCAATTTTGACAAATGCCTGCAACTGGAAGTTTGTCTCTTCTCGGCAACTGCAATAGAAGCCGATGATATAAAAGCATCAGTTAATAGCACACTATTCTGTTGATTCTTTTCTGTTCAAACACAATTAATTTAGAAGAAAAAACATAAGAAAAACCAGTCGTGTCCGATTAAAAAGTTGCGCGTCCTTTTTCTGAGCGAATCTATTTATTTCCATACATGCAAAACCCCAACAGGACACTGCTGATACTCATTGGGTTTGTGAAGCGAGTTCATTGTCCGGATCAATGATTTCTTATACGTCTGTTTTCAACTCTTCTTTTTTTGTGATCCATAACCTTGCAACAGATGAGTAAAGCAGGGCATAAAGTATACAAAGGCTGAGAATCAAAAGAAAAGCAAGAGGAGACCACGGATGAATATTTTTTATGATAGTGAGAACAATTGAAATAACAACTCCATGGATGAGCCAGATTGAAGCAGAATGCTTTCCCAAAAAAGCCAGACCAGATAGTCGGTGCTGATGGAAGAGGAGTGTAAATGCAAATATTGCCAGGGGCCCCAGGATAAAATCCGCCCGGGAGCTGATAATCGTGTATTGAAAAATGTTTATGCCTTCTCTGGAAAGTATCCCGAACAGTGCCCCTATATCAATAAAAT
This sequence comes from uncultured Desulfocapsa sp., assembly GCA_964505715.1. Taxonomy (GTDB): domain Bacteria; phylum Desulfobacterota; class Desulfobulbia; order Desulfobulbales; family Desulfocapsaceae; genus Desulfocapsa. The sequence continues at coordinate 8,613 of CAZDJE010000130.1, forward strand.
AGTAGCGGAATGAAACGATCAAACCAATACAAAAGAGAGCTATAGTGTGTCGCAATAGCGGGTTCAGCAGCCGTTTACATGAAAACTGGAGACTGGTTTCAAAAATGCCTGAAGCAGCAAAACAAAATCCTATAAAGAAAAAGAATTGATTAAACCATAGGAGGTCCAGCGGAAATGATTTGTATACTATGGAAGAAAGTCCCACTGTTTCGATCATTTCTGCAAACACTGTAAAGCCACTTGCGGGTGACAGCAGATAGACAAGGCCTGAGAAAAGAAGCAGCAGGGGCCAGGAAAAACGTCTCACAAAAAGGACCGCGAATGGTGTGAGCAGAAGAAGTTCGACGTAAACAATAAAAAACCACCAGGAACCGTTGATGCTGACATTGATGCCAAGAAAGGTTTCCACTGCATGTCTAGTAGAGAGGAGTATAGTGGATCCTGCAAATGAGACAGTATGTTAAGGTGTATTTCCAATCAAAA
>CAZDJE010000131.1:0-8501 GCA_964505715.1 uncultured Desulfocapsa sp.
GTACTCTACCCACCCAACACCTATGATGTTTTGACGTACCATATGGCAAGGGTGGTGCATTGGATGCAAAATGGAAGTGTCGCTTATTATCCTACTGCTATTGATAGACAAAATGTCATGGGGCCGGGTGCAGAATATCTTCTTCTGCTTTTCCAGGTACTTTCATTTTCGGATAAGTTGGCAAATTTGCTCCAGCTATCGGCTTTTGTAATTTTGGTGATTTCAACGCTGCACATTCTCCGTCTTTTTAAGACCAAGGGTGGACTTGCAGGATGGATTATGATTCTTGCTGTTACAGCCCCTATTGCAATCATGGAGGCCTCTGGTGCTAAAAACGATTTGGTGGCTGCAGTAATGGCGATTGCTGTGATCCTGAGTTGTATACGGTTTTTAATCGGCCACACAAATAATATACGTCTGGGGGAATATGGATTAGCAGGAATTTGTTTAGCCAGTGCTTTTTTGGTCAAACCCACAGCATTATTGGCTGCGCTCCCCATTCTAGCCACAGGGATTTGTGTGCAATTACCCAGAATATTAACAAAATATGGTCTGAAACGTTTTTTTGTGGGGATGTTGCTTCTTACTGTGACAGTTATAATTGTTGCAGGACCTGATATCTTACGGAAGCAGAGTGGGGCTGTTTCTCGTCATGAAGTCTATCCCTTGTTCAGTGAGTATACAGTTGATAGGCTATGGAATCCTCTTAGGCATTTTGCCCATAACACTCCGTTTCCTGACCGTACCGCAGTCATTGCACGAAAGTTTGGTTATCATGGTAACCTTATAACAAAAGATATTTTTAATCCCCATGAAGATATGGTTGGGAATCCATTCCAGGCATCTGCACTTGTTATAACAGCTGGAATGAGTTTGCTTGTTTGGTTTGCCTTGTTTTGTAGGCTTAACCATCTATACATGTTGTTGTTATCCCTCTCACCAATTGTGTCCTGGTTGGTTTTTGGGATGGTGATTAAAGATCAGGCATGGATAACAAGATTACAACTACCTCTTTTTTATTTACTTCCTTTTTCTTTTATTTATCTGAATTGTATCGTAGAGAAAAAGAAATTATTTGCTCTGTTGTTGAAAGTAGGAGTCTGTTTCGTAGCATTGTTTTCTTTGGCGTATGCCATGCTTGTAGCTACACATGTTCTTCCAAGACCTTTGGCTTTGTCTCATTTTTGGGGTGAACGTCCATCACGTACAGGTGCTTATTATTCCAATGCTCAATCGTTGAAAGCGGATCATGGTGTCTTCTTCCAGAGTGTGGCTAAGAGTGGATGTAAGCGTATTGGTTTGGTTTTTGGACCCGATAGCGTAGATTATCCTCTTACCTGGCGAGCAATGCAATCAGGGGTTCAGGTTCGATATCTTCGTGAACAGGTTCGTGAAGGCAACCATTTTGTTTGGCGTTTTCGTGAGGAAGATGCTGATTGGCCATGTATGATTTATGCTTCGTATGGGGTGCCTGAACATGTCCCTGACAGAGGAAGACAATATTTGTCAGCAGGTGATTATCATACTTACTTAAGAAACTTAAAATGGGAATTTGAGCAATCCAGCCAGGTATGTTTTTTACTGACCCCCAGTGAATTCAGAAAAAAAACAAACTTGCTCAACGAAGCTGAAATTGAATTTGATAAACAGGGAATTCGCATAGTCAGTCAGGGGAATGATCCTCAGCTACTTCTCCCAGTATTCCCAATTGGAAGTGCCCGATCTGCCATAATGAAAGTAATTATTGAGAGTTCTGCGGACACCGAGGTACAACTGTATTATATGACTAGGGAGTTGCCCTATTATACCGAGCAGAACAGTATTCATGTGAAGAGCAAGCAAGGAAAAAATGAATTGTATTTTTTTCTCCCTGTAGATGATATTGTTGGAGCCATTCGTTTAGATCCCGGGAGACAACCAGGAGCGTATGTTTTGAATGAAATTGAGATACGAACTGTTAACAAATCGTTATTTATTAGTGACAAGAGTGTGAAGTGAGTTTTGTAGAAACAAAAGGAATGCAGAGAAAAAAGGAGACGATTTTTGTTGTCATTCCTGTGTATAACGAATCTGAAGTGATTCAGTCCGTTGTTGATGAGGTGCTTGTTGCCGGGCCATACAAAATTGTAGTGGTGGATGACGGCAGCTCTGATAATACGTATTACAATGCTAAAAAGAATACTGGCATTACTGCACTGCGGCATAAGATTAATCGTGGAAAAGGGGCTGCAATTAAAACTGGTATTGCTGCAGCGAATCTTCTAGGAGCTGATATTGTGGTTACGATGGATGGTGATGGGCAGCATGATCCCATGGATATTGTGCCCCTTGTTGAGCCTATTATCGCAGGTAGATGTGATGTCGTTCTTGGAAGCAGACGAACCGATACAGGTGAAATGCCTCAAATAAAGGTAATGGCCAATAAAATTGGAAATATGGTAACCTGGCTGGTGTGTGGCATGTTGGTTTCGGATAGTCAATCGGGGTTCAGGGCGTATTCGCATTTCGCAACTCGTATTATTGATACCAAGGCAGATAAGTATGAGTACGACAGTAAGGTGATTCGAGAGATTAATAATAATCGTCTGAAGTTTGAGGAAGTGTTGATCAAGGTGCGCTATACTGAGTATTCCATGGGGAAGGCTCAAAAACAAGGTTTTGTGAATGGAATCAAAACGCTTATTCGAATGATTTGGGGGATGTTGGTTTGAAATTTCAACTCTATCAGATAGTTATAGTAGGGATTTCTTCTGTAATGTTGTTTCAGGGGATTAAGGAGTTCATCAAGCGTGAGGCGGGGCAAACATTTCTTAAATTGATGGTTCGCTTGATTGTGTGGGGTGGTATGGCGCTGGTTGCTGTCTATCCTTATTTTACGACCTTGATGGCTAGGTTGATAGGTATTGAGGATAATATTAATGCTGTTATCCTCACTGGCTTCCTTCTTGTTTTTCTCCTTATTTTTAAATTGTTGTCTGCTATTGAAAAGATTGAGCAGAATGTTTCTGAATTAACCCGAAAAGAGGCTCTTGGCGAGCTGTACGATGACATTAGGTCAGAGGAGGAACAGCACTGAATAGTAAGATTGTCCGTGTTGCTTGGTCCATATTTCTTGTCTTATGGGTTTTAGTCAGTCTGGCTGCGTTTGCTGGCATGTATAAACTGTGGTGGCAGCGGGAACGAGTTGAATACCTAGGTAAAAATGTAATTGAGCAGAGAAAAGTTGTTTTTCAGCATGCTGGTATGCCACACTCATATCTCCCTGCAGTGGATGTGGTGGCTGAACAATGGCCGGTGCAGACGCATTATACTGTTCAGGGACAGCAGGTACAGGGATCCTATTTATCTTATCTTCTCATACCTCATGTGCCGTCTGGTGATGGCCAATATTCACTAGTTTTAACAGAGGAGGCCATTGTTAATGGAGGGGTGCCTGCCAGTGAGGAGTTTAGGGAACAACAAAAAAAACCATATTTTCCAGCACAAGGTTTCATGTTCTCGGTCCTATCCATATTGGGCTTAGTTTTGTTATTACGGCCTTTGGCTCGCAGCTATAACTTAAGTGTGCCGGAATTATTTGCTGCGGCCTGCCTGTTTGTGAATGGTGTTGTTGTGTTAAGTAAGGTGTTTTTCCTGGAGTCTATTCCTGGTTTTTATCTTCTTTTATTTCTAGGCATTGTTGGCTGGCTGTCTTTGATATGGCAACGTGGCAGTTGGGCAATTAAAAGGACGGATGCGGATAGGCATAAGTTCTGGCAAATTATTCAAGGGGAACGGAGACAGAAATTAGCTGTCTGGATTGGCTGTTTGTTGATCGCTCTTGGTGTCTTGTGGGTGATGATGATGTCAGTTATTGTCGTACCAGATGACTGGGATGCTTGGGCAATATGGGGAGCAAAGGCTAAGATGCTTGCTCTTGGCTACGGGGCGTTAATAGATGTCTCCCCTTTTGGACATGCCGATTATCCACTGCTTTGGCCAGCGATTTGGGCTTTTTCCGGTTGGTGCGGAGGTGGTTGGGATGAGTTATGGAGCAGGGGCTGGGGTGCAGTCTTTTTGCTTATGTGTTGTTGGGAAATCGCTGTGATTGTCCAACGTAGCATCAAACGACTGGATATTGCTCTGCTGGCTGGCGCGATGTTCGTTTCGGTACCTCTGGTGCCGCTGATTGCTTCCTGGTCTTATGCTGAGGCTCCATTTTGGCTGATGACGGTGAGTTGTTTTGGTTGTTTGTTGTTGTGGCGTAATAGCGGTAAGAATTTTCATTTGTTATGGGCTGCTCTTCTAGCTGTTGCAGCAGCCTACACAAAAAATGAGGGATTACTTTTTTCTGTTATCGCAGCCGGCTGGGTGCTCACGGTGCCAAGGCGGCGGCTATATTCTCTGTTTCTCTTTTTAACTGTCATTATATTGCTTTACGCACCTTGGTATTACTGGGTACGAATAGTTTCTGATTTTGGTTCCCATGCAACGACAGGTTTAAGCCTTTCATCAGCTGCCATATCGCGGGCTTTTGAGCGTTTTCCCAAGGCAATTGAGATGATTTTGGGTTTATATGGTGATATCCGGCAGTGGAATTTGGTACTTTGGGGGCTCGGGGTTGGATGGGTTTTGTCGCTTTGGAAACCTAAAGCCTTGGCTGATGTGCTAATTCCATCTGCCCTGTTACTTGGGTATCTATTAATCGTGGTCTTTCATCAGGCAGAGATCTACTGGCAGGTCGGAACCTCATGGAATCGACTTACTGTTCAAGTTTTTCCCTTGCTTATTGTTATTGTCGTTCCAAGGATTTGGAAAACAGTTTTTGTAAAATGAGAAAATAATGTTTTTTTTGAATCGTCTGATTGTTGAGTTGCTGTCGCCTTTTACCTGCAGTCTCATACTTTTGTGCGTAAGTCTGTTGTGTTATCTGTTTCATAGGCGATATCTGGGAATAGTTTTTCAAGTTAGTGGCCTATTGATTTTGCTTGTTCTTGGGTATGGTGTTGTCACTAGAAATCAGCTTTTGATACTGGAAGATACTTATCATCCGTTTGAGGTCACTTCAATTCCTACAGATTTAAAGGAAGAGATACATTATATTGTTGTTCTGGGCTCAGGGCATGTTTCTGATTCACGGTTGCCAGTTACAAGTCAAATCGGTGGAAGTTCTCTTTACCGCTTAGTCGAGGGAATCAGAGTAACAAGGGAGTTGCCTGGAACTTCTTTGATCATTAGTGGTGGCGTTGGGTATGATCCCGTTCCTAATGCTAATGTTGTTGCTGATGTTGCGAATATTTTAGGCTTGGATTCGAAATTTGTAATTATTGAAAATAGGCCGCGTGATACCAGCGAAGAAGCAACATTATTAAAACCACTGCTTCAGAAAAAACCATTTGTCTTAGTAACATCGGCATCTCATATGGTAAGAGCAATGGATATTTTTTTGCAGAATGGAATGCATCCAATTGCTGCTCCAACAGATTATATTTTAAAACAACATGTTCACCCACCCGCCGGCACATTATTTCCAAGTACCGATAATTTGAGTATCTCTAAAAGAATAATTTATGAATGGATAGGAACATTATGGCTGAAAACAAAAAGAGTTATCGGAAACTCTCCATAATCATACCGGTTTATAATGAGCAGGAAACGTTACGACAGATAATTGCTATTGTAGCGAGTGTAGATTTGCCCCTGGAAAAAGAAATTGTCCTTGTAGATGATTGCTCCAGTGATGGAAGTCGTGAATTGATAGAAAATGGAATCAAGGAAGATGGGTTTCATTTGCTTAAAATCTACCATGATGTGAATCAAGGAAAGGGTGCTGCTCTACGTTCTGGGTTCAAGGCAGCAACTGGTGATATTGTATTAATTCAGGATGCTGATCTGGAGTATGATCCCAATGAGTATCCTAGGCTTCTTGCACCCATTCTCGATGGTCGTGCTGATGTGGTGTATGGCTCACGTTTTGTTGGGTCAGGAGCTCATCGGGTTCATCTCTTCTGGCATATGGTTGGGAACCGGTTGTTAACATTGGTGTCCAATATGTTCACAAACCTTAACTTGACTGATATGGAGACTTGTTACAAAGTCTTTAGAAAACCAATTATTGACAATATAACAATCTGTGAGGATCGATTTGGTTTTGAGCCAGAAATCACAGCTAAAATTGCCAAGCAGAGATGTAAAACCTATGAAATTGGTATTTCTTATAATGGTCGTTCTTATGAAGAGGGAAAAAAAATAGGGTGGAAGGATGGTGTAAGGGCTTTTTGGTGTATTCTTAAATATAACATTTTCTCCAAATGATATCTATCTGACATGTCTAAAGTAAGTGTTATTATTCCATGTTATAATCAGGGCCGGTATGTCATGGAAACACTAGGTTCCGTGCTCAGTCAGACCTATCAAAACCTGGAAGTTATAATTGTAAATGATGGGTCTGATGATCAGCATACAACCGCCATTCTTGATCAGATTGATATAGAGAATGTTCAGGTTTTGCATACTGATAATCAAGGGCTTGCAGCTGCTCGAAATAATGGAATTCAGATGGCTTGTGGGCAAATAGTTCTGCCTCTCGATAGTGATGATTTAATTGCCCCTGACTATATCGAGCGAGCAGTCGTCATTTTAGATAAAAATGAAGAGATAGGTATCGTCTATTGTCGGGCGCAACTCTTTGGTTCCGTTGAAACAGAATGGCTGTTGCCGAAATATTCTCTAAATAAAATACTTTTGGATAACGTGATTTTTTGTTCTGCTCTATTTCGCAGATCAGACTGGGAAGCCGTTGGTGGCTATGATCCCGGAATGATCTACGGCTGGGAAGATTATGATTTCTGGTTATCCCTTATTGAACGTGGTCATGAAGTATACCAAATACCGAAAATACTCTTTTCCTATCGTGTCAGCTCTGATTCCATGGTGCGAAGCAAAGAAAGATGGCAGAAAGTCGCCATGTTTAAAAGAATATTTGAACGGCACCAAAAACTTTTTTCCTCACATATTGATGTCTGGATTGATACTCTGCTGGATGTACGGGAACCATACTATACCAGTAAACTCTATATTGATACTGGTGATGGAATAAGTGATGCCAACTGTATAAGTAGAAAAGTTGAGCTAGGAACCTCTGAGATTAAATTTTCCCTTGAAGAATATGAAACGATCCAGTCCGTTCGTTTTGATCCAATCGATTCTCCGGTTGTTATCGAAATATTAGACTTTATTATTGTTGATACAAAAGGCGAACGTCGGAAAATAAATGATTGTACTGATAATTCAATTTTTCATGTAAATAATGAACGATATTTTGATAGTGATGACCCACAATGTTTCCCGGTTTTATCACCACATGAACTCGATACCGTTCATAGCATTATCGTCAGGCTCAGTTTTAAGGCCTTGGCTGCCGATGCACTTCAGGAAATAGTGAAGTGTCAGCGGGAGATGATGCAGAGCATATCCTCCCAGGTCGATCGGTATAGATCTTCCGGGGTTATAAAAGCTGCAAGTAAAGCAATTGCCATGCATGAAGGTGAGGAAAGGGGACACTATTTAAAACGGCAACTGAAAATTTTCTAAATCACTCCACGTTTTTGCCAGTAAAAGTTTATATCATTTCTCAGGTACTATGATTCAAACACTTAAAAATTTTTTATCGGTCATCTGGTACTTTGTGTCCAGCGGTCATTACCGGCAGCTCAAAAAAACAACTATTTTTGATCCTGACTATTATAGGGAATCCAATGCTGATGTTGCAGCAAGCGGTGTGGATCCATTGGTGCATTATATCAGCCGTGGTTTTGCTGAATTAAGAGATCCGAGCCTCTATTTTGACAGCAACTATTATGCAACTCAGGTTTCGGAAGAAAAAGAGAAAGCTCAGGACCCTCTGCTTCATTTTATTAATAAGGGGTGGCGGCAAGGGGTTAAGCCTAATCTTCTTTTTGATCCGCTCTTTTATGTCCAGCAATATCCTGACTTTGAATTTTCCAGATTAAATCCTCTTGAGCATTGTATTCAGCAGGCTATTCAGCTGTCACCGTCGCCTTATTTTGACCCATCTTTTTACAAACATCTCTATAAAGATGTTGCTGCAAGCAGGGAAAATTCACTAAAACATTTCCTCTCTATTGGTTTGCAGGAAAAGAGAAGGCCAAGCCTGTATTTTGATATCCCATGGTATCTCGATAAAACACCTGTCTTGATGGAAGCAAAAATTGACCCGATTAGTCATTATTCCCGTTTTGGTATGCAGGAGTACAAGAGCCCATCGCCATTATTTGACCCGCAATATTATGCCAGAACGTATCGGGTAGAAGGGGTTGACGATCTTTTTTCTCACTATATGCAGTATGGTTCCCCTCAAGATAACCGGCCCTGTAGCTGGTTCGATCCCGTTTTCTATCGACAACATTATCAGGATGGAAGCAGTGTTGAAATGTCCCCACTTGCTCATTACCTTTCAAAAGGGATCCAGGATGGATTGTATCCCAACAGGGATGTATTTG
>CAZDJE010000132.1:0-2866 GCA_964505715.1 uncultured Desulfocapsa sp.
CAGTGATTATGTTGCAATACGTTCAGAAGAGGCGAATTGCTTCTACCCCATGAATTATGTTCGATCAAGCAATTCTTCGACGGCATTAATTAGCTCATTACCCTGAATCGGTTTGGCCACATATTTACTGACCCCCATCTCCAGCGCCTTTTCCTTTGTTATTAAATCGCTGTGGCCTGTCGACATGATAACAGGCATGTCAGGTTTTATTTTATGCACTTCGTGGGTTAGCTCCATACCGCTCATCTTCGGCATGGTCTGATCCGTAATAAGCAGATCAAACTGTTCCGGATGGGCACCTATTTTCTCCAGGGCTTCTTCACTGTCAGTTGTGGCGGTGACGATGTACCCAAAATTCTCCAGGCGTCTTTTGTTGAGCCGGACAAGCATCTCTTCGTCATCAACAACAAGAATTCGGCCACTGCCCTGAAGCAATGATACTTCATCTTTTTGCGATGTGAGCTGATCGTTTTCAACGGCTGCGGTTTCTTCCAATAGAGGGAGATAGACAGAAAAAGTACTGCCCTGGTCTGGTGTACTCGCCACCTTGACGAATCCTTTGTAGTCCTGGACAATGCCGTGAATAACAGCAAGGCCGATACCGGAACCTTCTCCTACCTTTTTGGTGGTGAAATAGGGCTCAAAAACCCTTTGCATGGTTTTTGTATCCATGCCATGGCCAGTGTCACTGACAGAAAGCACAACAAAGGAACCGGCAGAGACATTCTTGTATGCTTCAACGTCCTCAGTCTCAAGGTGTTCGCGAGACAATCTCACTGTCAAAGTTCCCTTTTGCTGGTCCATGGCGTGGAGAGCATTAGAGCAGAGATTGACCATGATCTGATGGATATTTGTCGGATCTGCTTTAATCTTCCCACATTCTTTGTCGATATCCTGTTTTATCTCAATAGTGGCTGGTAATGTGGATCGCAGCATCTGCAGTGCTTCTTTGATAATTGGATGCGGAGTAAGGGCTTGTAGATGATGATCAGTTTTGCGGCTGAAGCTGAGGATCTGTTTAACAAGCTCAGCAGCCCTTAGTCCTGACTGGATAACCATATCAATATCTTTGTCAGCAGGACTGCCGGCAGGAATCTCTTTTTTGACAAATTGCGAATACCCGAGGATGGCCGTGAGGATATTGTTAAAATCGTGCGCGATGCCGCCTGCTAGAGTGCCGATGGCCTCCATCTTGTGGGACTGAAAAAGCTCTTCTTCAAGTCGTTTTTGTTCTGTAATATCTTTGGCTATATGGACGAGATATTGGCCGTGACCATTCGTATCTTGTATTGCCGAGGAGGAGACCAGAAATGTTTTGTCCAGCTGCGTATGTTTTATGATTTCCGAACAATTTTGGGACGTCTTGCCGGTCTCAAGCACGGGACACTCAGGACAGGGCTCGGAAGTACCACGAAAGACTTGAGAACATTTCTGTCCAACGAGACCACCTGCAGCCACTTTGAAAAAGTCATGGGCCGCCTTGTTGGCCTGGACAATGTGCATCTCTTTGTCTTGAACCGTGATAATATCGGTAATGGAATTAAACGTTTCCTCCCACTGTTCTTTGCTCTTGCGTAACTCCCCTTCGACATTTTTCAGTTGAGTGATTTCTGTCAGACAGACCCTGAACTGGCCTAGATCTCCATCAATATTCTGGCTTATAGCACTTTCCAGTTGAACCTCAAGTACGCTGTTGTCTTTTTTCTGTATCCGCAGCTCACAGCTTTGGCGCTCCTTTGAGTCAAGCAGATTTTGACGATATCGGTAGTAGCTATCCTGATCATCGTGGACAATAAATGCACTGAATGGGTGCTTAAGCAGAAAGGATCGTGCCACACCAAGCATATCGGCAGCGGTCAAATTGGCCTCGACAATCAGCCCCTTGTCGCTGATAGTGAGATAGCCCACCGGAGCAAAGTCATAGAGGTCGCTATATTTTTGACGAGAGGTCTCCAGATCTTCCTGCGATTTGCGGAGATCCTCGTTCTGCAACTCAAGTTCAATCTGATAGGTGTCGAACTCATGCACCAGGTTCCTGACATCTTCCTGCGACATGGTCTTTATATCACTTTTGTCGGCTGCAAGAAACGTCTGGGCACGTCTTCGTAGTTCAGCAAACGTATTATTTGTCGTTCCAGTATCACTTGTCATCGTCTTGCCCTGTTAGTAGTTGTGATGCAACCTCAGAGAGCTTGCTCAAATCTCTTTCAGTGCTAGCAATATATGCCAGTCTCTTCTTCTCATCAAACAGCTTGGTTACTGTGAGCCAAACAGTAATGATTTTTCCGTTTTTTGCCTGCCGTTCTGTCACTACTGACACTTCTTCTTCTTCTTCTCCTCGGGCTCCTAGCAAAATCTTTTTCACTTTTTCCTTTGGCCTGGGAAGAAGATCATTGCTATTCATTTTCAGGGCTTCCTCCTCGGAAAAGCCATACAGCTTTACCGCTCCATTGTTCCAGGCTATGATATTCCCCATAGTATCCTGCAAGGTAATGGCATCATTGGAGTCTTTGACAATAGCGGCTAGCCTTTTTTCCTTGTTGAGGAGTTGCTGTAATTCAGTGATATCCTCAAAGGTGATCACCACCCCGTCGATCACGTTATTCACCGTGCGGTAAGGTCGTAGCCGCATACGATAAACTGTTCCAACAGTGTCTCTCACTACGGTGTCCTGTTTGTCCAAGTCTTTTAGTACCTGTTTTGCGTACTGTTGCAGGTCCACATCTTTCAGGCTGGAGCTGAAATGACTGATCGGACGACCTGTATCGGTGGCTGTGAGTGGGAAGATCTTGGTCATTATTGAGGTGAAACGCCTGATGTTCAAATCGATATCGAGAAAAAGGGTGGCGATCTGAGTGGCATCAAG
>CAZDJE010000132.1:2966-8140 GCA_964505715.1 uncultured Desulfocapsa sp.
ACGGTTCCAGCGGTTGCGTGGCTTCTTTCTGAGGTATCTGGATGATCTCTTCAGCAGGTGAAAAATCCAAGACCGAGTGAACAGCTCTCTTAGTCGGCTGGCGCTTGAATATTTTTAATTTTCTGTTCAGCGGAGTAAAAAGATCCGTGGCCTGACCAATGGTTTCCGACGAACCGAGAAAGAGCATACCGTCTGCTTTCAAACTATAATGGAATAAAGGAAGTAATTTCTTCTGCAGCTCCGGACCGAAGTAAATAAGCATATTTCGACAGCACAGCAGGTCCAGTTTGGTAAAGGGTGGATCCTTGGTAACATTTTGCGAGGCAAAGACCACCATTTCACGGACATTTTTTTTGACCCGGTAGTGATTTTCATCCTTGGTGAAAAATTTTTGCAGACGTTGCGGGGAAACATCGGCTGAGATCGCCGCTGGATACATTCCGACTCTGGCCACATTGATAGCGTTTTCATCAAGATCAGTGCCAAATATCTGTACAGTGAAATGACGACCCAGCGCCTCCATAACCTCTAAAAGAATAATGGCAATGGAATACGCCTCCTCACCGCTGCTGCAACCTGTCACCCAGATTCGGACCTGATAGTCGTCCGCCTTGTCCTTTAATAAAAGCGGTAAATATTGCTCTTTCAGCAAATCAAAGGCTTCGCTGTCCCTGAAGAAACTGGTAACACCGATCAGGAGTTCCCTAAAGAGAATGGATATTTCACTCTCGGAGTTCTGTAGATAGCGGATATATTCATCGATCTTGTCGATTTGATGAATATGCATTCTTCTTTCGATGCGGCGGTTGATGGTGTTCTTCTTATACAGTGAAAAATCATGGCCCGTGGCAGTTCGAATCAGAATAAAGATTTTCTGCAGTGCGCTCTGCATACTGCCATCGTCACTGACCGGACGCTCTTGCTTCCTGCCCTGGTGCTGGACATAATTGAGCAGCTGCTCCGGCATTTTACCTGGGGATAGAATATAGTCGACTAAACCGGTAGCAATGGCATTCATGGGCATACCGTCGTATTTAGCTGAGTCCGCATCCTGTACCATTACCATACCGCCTTCGCCCTTTACGGCCCTGATTCCAAGGGTACCGTCTGTGCCCGTGCCGGAGAGAATGATGCCCACAGCCCTGTCTTTCTGATCCAGGGCAAGAGAGCGTAGAAAACTGTCAATTGGCAGGTTGACTCCACGGGGTCTGTGCATTTCCATTAATTGCAGCGTACCATTGAGGATGGATAATTCTTTGTTGGGGGGGATAATAAAGACCTGGTTTGGAACAAGTGCCATGTTATCGGTGATCTGGGTGACCTTCATCTGTGTCTTTCTCTGAATAAGGTCTGGCAGGATACTGGTGTGGCTGGGATCAAGATGGGATATCAGGACAAAGGCGACACCGGAATCTTCTGGCATTGCTGTAAAAAACTCTTGAAACGCCTCCAGACCGCCTGCAGAAGCTCCTATGCCGACTACTGGAAATTGTGTTTTGCCTTCTGAAGGCTTGCTTGCTGGTTTCTTTTTTCTTGCTGTAACTTTTTGAGTTGTCCCTTTGCCTGACTTCTCTTTTTTTGTGGTCATTGCTGCGGCTCCAGGGTCTGTTTTTACAATTTAAACGGCTACGATTTCCAGGGTTTTCACTTGGGGCTTAGTGAGCACATTTCAGAAGAATGGTAGCAGCTAGCTAAGCGCAGAAGCTTGCATTTTATAAAAAATGCCTCTTCTAATAATACGGTGAAAATTTATTAAAGACAAAGGAAAAAGAGGACCCCCGGAGCTAATTCTTCCTTCTGCCACTAATAAATCGGTATATCATGGTATTACGTGTTCGAGATGCAGAATTGGCTGAGTTTCATATGTAATTCGATAAATAATTGCATAGGGGAATTTCTGTAAAACGCATCGTCTGAATGGTGCCTGAAGTACTCGATAGCGGAAAGGTGCTTCGGAAATTGACTGAACAGCCGATTCTACGACATCCCGAAAACGACGTCCTAAACCGACTCGACATTCTTCGTAGTAGGAAATAGATTCAAGAACTCAGGTATGAATATCTATATCTGAAGCTGTTATAATAAAGGGAGTTGTATCGTGATTCTCAGGCCGCCTTCCTGAACATTTGTTGCTTCTATGCTTCCGCCATGCATTAAAACTGCTTGTCTGGCGATGGCTAGACCGATACCAGTTCCGCCACTATCGCGATCCCGTGATTCTGCTACTCGGAAGAATGGTGTGAAGATCTGCTCGAGTGAGTTTTCCGGAACGCCAGGACCATGGTCTGTAACGGTAATTATTACGGTTTCTTTACCCTCTAAGAGAGTGATATCGACACTGCTCCCATCTGCTGTGTAGCGCAGGCCGTTTCGAATCACATTTTCCAATGCACGCCCAAGCATCTCCATTGATCCGGCTACTGTGACCTCGTCAAGCGTCTGGACTGTTATGCTCCGGTTCTGGTGAGCCGCTTCAAAATTGGCATCGTGTACAATATTGCTGAGAAGCTCATGGAGTCTTACCGGTTCCTGCGGGGCATTATCCATATTACTTTCAAGTCTGGTCAGGAGCAGCAACTGATCAATGAGTTCACCGAGGCGTCCAGATTCTTTTTCAATGCGTGCAAGATAGGGCTCCGCTTCGCTGAATCGTTGTCTGGCCAGCTCAACTGCGAGATTTTGTCTCGTCAGGGGGGAACGTAGTTCATGGGAAACATCACGTAGCAAGCGCTTCTGAGAGTGGATAAGGGATTCTGTTTGTTCGGCCATGGTATTAAAGTCCCGTCCCAAGTCCGTCATTTCATCTTGTTTACGCTGGGTCAGCTCAACTCTGGCCGAGAAGTCTCCTTTGCTCATCTGTTGGGTTGCTTTACGCAGATCACGAATAGGCGCTGTAAGGGAGCGTGCCAACAGAAAACAACCGGCTCCGGCAATAAAGATCAGCACTATAAGCGGCAAGCCAATGCGATGGCGAAAGAAAAGAAGCCTTTTCCATCCGCTGTTTTTGTCACTGCTCCCAAAGAATTCAGGTCGTATTATTCTGGCTGTGGTTCCCACAAGAGTCAGGCCCTGATGGTCTTTGGCGATAAGAGGGAGGGCAACAATAATTTCGGTTTTCGACACCTTGTATTGAACACTACGGGATTGCCGGGAAGTTACGGCAAGCTCGGCAGCATCGGGTGGCAGCTCGCTATCGGGCATCCAACTATTACCTGCCTGTAATAAAAAGATTTGACTGTGATGCTGTTCTTCAACTTCCTGCAAATAGGAAATCAGGGCTTCTCTGCCGCTCTGTTCAAAAATCCTTGTCCCCGCGAGGCCTGTTACCGAAAGGGAGTGGGTAAGGGCTTGAACCTGATGGTGCACCACACGTTTTTTCAGCTCGCCATAGGGGCCAATCTGGGCCCAATAGGAAATCATTACCGTGGTAAAACTGGCCAGGAGAGTGATCAGAAGAAAGCTTAAGAAAATCTTACAAAAAAGGCTCCGCATGTTCATAAATCCTGGTTAGCCTGGGTGTATAAATACCCAATACTGCGTATTGTTTTAATCCGCTCTCTGTTTTCTAGCGTGTGGCCCAGCTTTTTGCGCAGGCTGCTGACATGGACATCAATGCTGCGGTCAAAGATCTCTAGCGTGCGGTTCAAAACCTTTTCTGTCAACTCCTCACGTGTCATCACTTGGCCTACTTTTTTTAACAATTCATGGAGGAGTGAAAATTCGGCGGCTGTCAGTTTGATATTTTTATTGTTTTGTTTCACACTTCTAGATCCAGTATCAAGAACGATGTCGTCGAGCTCAATTCGCAAAGGGCTGTCTGTCGGTTTCTGTTCTTCCGGTTGGGTTCGACGCCAGATGGCCTGAATTCGTGCCACAAGCTCACGAGGGTTAAAGGGCTTGGGCAGGTAGTCATCTGCTCCCATTTCAAGCCCGACAATACGATCGATATCTTCCCCCCTTGCCGTGAGCATCATTACCGGGATCTGTGATGATATTCTTAAGTGTCGCAGGAGTTCAAACCCTGTCATGCCGGGAAGCATCACATCAAGAACCACAAGACAGTGATCACCTGACAAAGCACGCTGCAGACCATCATGTGGCAGGTTTACCGTTTCCACGCTGAATCCTTCTGGTTCCAGGAATTCTACCAGCAGTTCACATAATTCTTTGTCATCATCAATGACTAAAATTTTTTTCATCTTGGGTCCTCTGAAGATCAACATCTTTAGGCATCTTCAGTAATAGTACTGCAGTTTTTATTATTTAGATAATAGCTTTACACAACTTTACACAACTTGACCGCAGCTTAACAGCAATCATTAAAAGTCTGCGTTACGGTATCAAAATCCAAGGTCGATTGTTTGGGTTTGGATTGATTCAAGGCATGATCGTTCTATTTAATTTGTGACACTTGTTTGAGGGAGTGCCACTGGAAAACTAACGTATTCTAAAAATTTTAACCGAGGAATAAACAATGAAGAAAATTATATTAGCAGCAGCAAGCCTGAGTGTACTTACTTTTCCGATACACTCGATGGCCAACGATGACTCCTTTTATTTGAAGGCAAACATTGGTGTCGGTATGACCCTGAATAGTGACATCGACAATCTTTTTAGTTCAGGAGATACGGCTAAAATGACATTTGATAGCGGCTTTGTCGGTTCATTTGCTGCTGGTTATGATTTTGCAAATCCATTGCGTGTGGAGTTGGAGATTATAGGCCAAAAAAATGATCTTGATATTACATCATATAATAATCAGTACAGCAGCTTTAATGAGGGGGACCTGAAAACCCGATCCATTATGTTCAATGGCTTCTACGATATTGACACCGGTTCCGCATGGACACCATTTGCCGGTATTGGAATGGGCTGGGGCAGAGTTGTTATTAATGATCCCGGGTTTAACAGTTCCGATAGTGACGATGTGTTTGCATACCAACTTATTGGTGGTGTTTCCTATGCGTTCAATGAGCAATGGTCGCTGGATGGGCAGTACCGTTTTATGGGAAGTAGTGATGCCACGATTGATGACTCAGATTTTAATGTGAACAGCAATGATGTAATGCTTGGGCTGCGCTTTAACTTCTAAAATCTATTTTTATACTGATTACGTACGAAGCTGAAGTTTCCCGGAAACATTTCATGCCGCTATCCTCAATAACGTGGCTACA
>CAZDJE010000133.1:0-8082 GCA_964505715.1 uncultured Desulfocapsa sp.
TATTTCAAGATGGGAACATCGAAACCTTATTTCCGGCTTCAACGACGACCTCTTTAGCATCTATAAAGATATCCAACACTTTAGCTGCGATCCAGAGCTGTTACTCGATCAGATTCATAGAGGAGAACTTCAGCCATTTGGCGAATATTCCAAGCTAAAGCGTGACAAATAAATGTTTCCTGGCTTTCAAAGAGATGGTTTATATCTCCGAAAAACCACTTCTGAAGAATTTCATAATCCATCTTTAATTATGAAAAATCTAATTTTCCTTTTGATTTTCAATTGTTCTACCGATATATAGACTAGAGAAGATAACTCAAAAAAGCTTTACTAATCCATACCTAAAAAGCCACTATACATGAGCGAGCAGTTACGTCCTTTAACAGAGCAGTCCTTACCGGATATGCAGGCAACAGCGCTTGGCTCTTCAAGCACTCCCCCCACCCCCTCATCTTCTCTCAACAGCTTTTCCGTAAACAGTTTTGTAATCGAAAATTCTTTCTATCGTACACGAATGCCACGCCCGGTTCACTGGTCAGTCGCCTGGTCCGACCTGATGATGACCATGTTTATCCTGTTTCTTACCATGTTTGTCTATCAGGCGTCCCACGAAGAATTCCTGGTAAGCAACACTCCGGAAATAATTGGCGGCAGTACCACTGAAGCCCTTGATATCCTCGGTGATGGCGATCTGATTGTGCCGATAGTTCCATTAAGCAATAGGGCACCTCTTATCAATTCAGGAACGGTTAGGAAAGTTGAAAAAATCCTGGTTGAAGATATTAATATTGATAATGTATTCGATGAAAATACCGTCTACGTTGAACCTTCCCCTGATACGACTGACAACATAAACGGTCTCACGGAAGTTCCTAAAGAAATAGAAAGTGACCCTGCCTCCCCTGCTTCTGATGAAGATATCCTCGAACCTGCCCCCCTTATGCTCTCCGAACAACCGGTTCAGGAAGTTCAACAGGAAACTCCCTTTAGTGAAATGTATGATATGAGTCAGCAGGCTCTTAATAATGATGATCTTGGTCAGTTTGCATCCATAGATCTGGTCCCTGATACCACCATGCGTATCATCCTTACAAGTGATCTGCTGTTTTTTACCGGGCAGGCCGATCTTTCAGCCAGTGCTAGAAAATCGTTAAAGAAACTTACCGCCGTTATAAAATACTCACCCTATATGATTAATGTTGTAGGACATACGGACAGTCAACCCATGCATTCCTCACGCTTTGCCTCAAACTGGGAACTTTCTGTCGTTCGCGCAAGTAGTGTCGCCAGATTTTTAATGAATGAAATGGGCATGAACCCGGCCCAGTTTATTGTATCAGGTTATGGTTCCCAACGTCCCAGAAGACCAAATAATAATGTTGAGAACCGAGCTGCAAACAGGCGCGTTGAAATTATTATTTCTAAACGCTTAGCCCCGGCAATAAAAGCCACCCCTAATAATCTTTTATAAGAATAGTACCCATGAAAAATAGAAACTTTATCGGACTCTTTTTGTGCACCTCCATTTTCTGCTTTGGCTTTTTTATCAATGGCAATCTTAGTCTCTATTTTAATATCTCAGGCCTGCTCATAGTCTTTGGCGGAACCGCAGGTGCTGCCCTGCTCAGTTTCAAGACGGAACAACTCGCAATCGTCGCAAAGGTTCTCCGGGCAAATTATGGAAAGAGTATCAAAAAAGAGACCGAAATTGTGCATATTCTTATTGACCTCTCGATCAAGTCACGAATTCAGGGAATTCTTTCTCTTCAGGATGAGGAAAATGAAACATCTATTCTCTTTTTAAGACGTGCTCTTGGCTGTCTCGTAGATGGCTATCAGGGGGAGCAGATACGTGAAATTCTTAATACGGAAATCTATTTTTTCAAAATGCGGCGTGAAGATTCAGAACGAGTACTGCGAACCATAGCCGATTTTTTCCCAGCCTTTGGGATCACTGGAAGTGTTGTAGGACTGATCTCCATGCTTGGCGGAATTGGCGACACCTCAATCATCCTGAAAGCTGTCCCCATTGCCCTCACCTCCACCCTCTATGGAATTATCTGTGCCAATTTGTTTTTCCTTCCCTTTGCATCCTTTCTTCGGGAACGGACTAATCAGGAATTATTGCTCCAGAAAATTATTATGGAGGGAGTCATTGCCATAGATTCTGAGTTAAACCCTACTATTCTTAAAACAAAATTAGAATCATTCCTGACCCCATCGGAACGTCAGGAAGAACTGGTTTCTTATCAAAAACTTAAGGAGCGTTTTAACATCACAGCCTGATAGTTATAAGCAATTTTTTTCTGAAACAAGGGACATTCCCCCTCCTTTCAATGTAACTATTCAGCAGCACTCCAACTACGTCCATTTTAGCCTCCCCCAATAGTATTGGTATGCTTTGGAGCCCAAAACAAACGATTTCAAAGCACTGCTAAACAGTTCTAATTTAGAGTTAAGGGGAGTCAGTTGCCCTCGCTGAATAGTTACCTTTCAATGTGCATTGTCAGAAATAGTATGGTATATCTTTGCCACTACTTTCGTACTTATATCCACGCCTATTCCTCAGGAGAAAGATTTTGACCCGTCACCTACCAAAATTGCTATCTGTTCTCGTTCTTCTTATTTTCTCAAGCTGTGCCCCATCTAACGTCAACAGAGCAGAACAACAGGGAGCAGCCCCACTAAACAGTCAGGAAATATTTGACATAGCAACTGGCAACACCCTTCGTCTTATTTCTTCCGAATTTGACGCCTATGTCTACTTTAGTGAAGACGGATCGTTGTCAGCAAGCTCTATATTTAATAACAGCATTGATTACGGAACATGGGATATCACAAGTGACGATAAACTCTGTATTAAATACCAGGTCTGGTATTATGGAGATGTTAATTGCCACTCGGTTTTAAACGATGCTAATAACAACCAGTATATGCTTTTCACTAACAACGGATCACTTGCCTTCACCGCGAAAGCATCTCCTGGCAATTCCAGAAACTTAAAAATTAAAACCAAAAAAGACAAAAAAGCAGTTTATGTCCGTGGCACCATGACCAAGGGACAATCGGCTGCCCCATCTTCTGTTTCCACATCTCCACAACCCACCCCTGCTGCCGCTCCCGCTTCTGTTATCACAAACATGAGTTCAAGTGCGTCAAAAGAAGAGGTGAAACATACCGTCAAGACAATGGCTCAGGACTGTCCGAACTGTAACCTTGAAGATGCCGACCTGCGCACAGCATATCTTGTAGGGGCCAACCTCAAGGGAGCCAATCTCAAAGGAGCTGATCTCAGCCGTGCCAATATGCGCCGTGCAAACCTTGAAGATGCAGATCTTACAGGTGCCACTCTCCTCAGCGCAAACCTCCCAGGAGCCAATTTAAAAGGCGCGGATCTCTCAGGTACCGATTTCACCGGATCTAATCTTATCCAAGCTGACTTTACTGGTGCGGATACCGAGGGAGCTATTTTTGAGAACACTCTCCAGGAAGGCGTAAAAGGACTCAAATAGATATGTCTGCCGGATTTGCCCACCTTCACCTCCATAGCCAATACAGTCTGCTTGATGGAGCAATTCGTCTTCCAGATCTCCTTGCCAAGTGTAAAGAATATGGCATGGAATCCGTTGCCATAACGGATCATGGAGCCATGTATGGCGCCCTTGAATTCTATCTCAAAGCTCGGGAAAAAGGAATTAAGCCCATCGTTGGCTGTGAATTCTATATCGCCCCTGGGCACAGAACAGAGCGAAATGCATCAGCACCTACCAAAGCGTACCATATAGTTCTGCTTGCAATGAATTATCGGGGCTACCAGAACCTGATGAAACTCTGTGGTATTGCCCAGTTCGAAGGCTTTTATTCACGGCCCAGAATTGATATGGAGGTGCTCGAAGAACATAACGAGGGATTGATATGCCTCAGCGCCTGCCTTCATGGCGAGATACCATGGCTTGTAGTGCATAAAGGATTAGAGGCTGCCCAAAAAAAGGCAAAAATCTTTCAGGATATCTTTGGCGACAGGTTCTATCTTGAGATTCAGAAAAACTCTATCCCCGAACAGAAAATCGCAAACGATGGTCTTATTGCCATTGCAAAAGAACTGAAGATTAAACTCGTTGCCACCAATGATTGCCATTATCTCAACCAAGAAGATGCGTATGCCCATGAAGTGCTGCTCTGTATCCAAACTGGTAAGACAATAAACGACCCGAAACACTTTAGTTTCTCATCGGATACATTTTACGTAAAGACACCCGATGAGATGAAGAAGTCTTTCAGTGCATACCCTGAAGCCATAGCAAACACCATTGAAGTCGCCGAGCGCTGCAACCTTGAAATTAACCTCGACGACTATCATTTCCCCGAATTTCCGGTTCCAGAAGGGGAAACGCTTGACTCCATGTTTATTAATGCCTGCTGGGATGGCTTAAAAGAACGCTTTGTTGCCATGCGGGAAGCTGGAACCTTCAGCAAGGAAGTTGAGGAACAGTATAAAGCACGCCTTGAATATGAAATTGGAATCATTAATTCCATGGGATTTCCGGGTTACTTTCTTATCGTTGCAGACTTTATCAACTGGGCAATTGATCATGAAATCCCAGTTGGTCCTGGACGAGGCTCTGGTGCTGGAAGCCTGGCTGCTTTTGCGATGCGTATCACCAATATAGACCCCATTCCCTACGGTCTTATTTTCGAGAGATTTTTAAATCCTGAACGAGTCAGTATGCCTGACTTTGACATCGATTTTTGTCAAGACAGACGTGGTGAAGTTATTGATTACGTCCGCCACAAATATGGTGGGGCCTCCCATGTCGCCCAGATTATCACCTTTGGTTCCATGAAGGCAAAGGGCGTTATCCGTGATGTCGGCAGAGCACTTGACATTCCATTCAGTGAAGTGGATAGGATCGCTAAACTCGTCCCAGATGCCCTAAAAATGACCATCGATAAGGCCATTGACGAGGAGCCACGCATCGCAGATGCCGCAAATAAAGACCCTCGCATTGCGGAATTGATAAAAGTTGCCCAGACACTCGAAGGACTTGCACGCCACACCTCAACCCATGCTGCAGGTGTTGTAGTTTCTCCAAAACCCATGGTGGAGTACCTTCCCACCTGTAAGGGAAAGGATGGGGAGACACTAACTCAGTATCCCATGAAATATACTGAGATGACCGGACTTATCAAGTTTGACTTCCTTGGCCTGAAAACACTTACCGTAATCGATTACGCCCTGAAACATATTAAAGCTGATATTGGAATTGAACTTGATATCGATGCTCTTCCCATGGATGATATCAAAACCTTCGAGTTGCTCTGTTCAGGCGATGCACTCGGGGTCTTTCAGCTCGAAAGTTCCGGCATGAGAGAGTTGCTTGTTAAACTGGCTCCGGAGCAGTTCAGTGATCTTATTGCCCTCGTCGCACTCTACAGGCCAGGCCCTCTTGATTCCGGTATGGTAGATGATTTTGTGGAGACAAAGCACGGCCGCGCTACCGCCAACTATCCACTGCCCCAGCTCAAACCTGTTCTCGAAGAGACCTATGGCGTAATTGTGTACCAGGAACAGGTGATGAAAATTGCCAACATCCTTGCCAGCTACAATCTTGGCGATGCTGATATTTTACGTCGTGCCATGGGTAAAAAGATAGTCGAGGTGATGGACGAGGAAAAAGTCAAGTTTATGAAAGGTGCCGTGGAAAATAAGGTGGATGCCAAAAAGGCTGAATATGTTTTTGACCTGATGGCAAAATTTGCAGGCTACGGCTTTAACAAATCCCACTCTGCCGCCTACGCCCTTATTTCCTACCAAACTGCTTATCTGAAGGCCCATTATCCATCGCAATTTATGGCAGCCCTTCTTTCATGCGATATGAATAATACCGATAAAATCGTTTTGTATATAAACGAGTGTCGGGAACATTCCATTGAAGTACTGCCACCAGATATTAATGAATCCCTAATCGATTTTTCGGTACACGACGACAGAGTACGCTTTGGTCTTGCGGCGGTGAAAAATGTTGGTAAAGCGGCACTTCACTCGATTATTGAAGAACGGGAACAGAGTGGTCGCTATAAATCACTTGAAGACTTCTGTAACCGGGTGGATTCCCGGAAGGTGAACTCGCGTGTTATTGAAAGCCTCATCAAATCAGGTTCATTTGATTCAGTGGGCTGCAGACGTTCTCAACTCATGGCAATCGTTGATCAGGCCATGGATAAGGCAAAGGCGGTGCAGCGGGACAAACAGAGCGGCCAGATGTCTCTTTTTGGCCTCTCTCCTACCACTGACACCACGGATAAAAGCGGTATTATCCTGCCTGACATTCCTGAATGGGAGGAGCGTGAACGGCTCACCAAAGAGAAGGAAACCGTTGGCTTCTTTATTACAGGACACCCGCTGGATCAGGACTTAGCTGAGATAAAAACCATTACAGACACTGACATTGCAGGGCTTGAAGAATTTGGAGAAGACCAGCCTGTACGAATTGGTGGCCTGATTCGAAGTTGCAAACAACTCAAAAGTAAAAAAGGCGATCCCATGGCCTTTATTACAGTCGAAGACCTCTTAAATGCAGTTGAGGTAATAGTCTTTCCAAATACGTTTGCAGAATGCTACTCCCTACTCTCATCCACTGAGACCATTATTGTTCAGGGCACAGTCCAAAATGATGAGCGTGGCCCCAAAATCATTGCCGAATCGCTAGAACTTCTCCCCAAAGCGAGAGAAACCCATACGGAATCAATTAAAATCCAACTCGACAGTGACAAAATCAGCAGAAAACGGTTGGAATTGTTAAAACAGGTAGTATACCGCTATCATGGCAACTGTCCCCTGCTCCTCACCATGCATTTTCCTGGGGAGGGGGAGGTTGATATCGAAATCTTAAAGGATTTAACCATTCGTCCATGCCGTGAATTCACAAACGAAACCGAAGAAATTTTAGGATATAACGCACTCTCCTATAAAAAGAAGACTATAGAAAGTCACAAACGAAAGCGCTGGGGGCAAGCAAAAGCTTCGTAATCCTATGACTGACTGCCGCTTAAAAACAGGACTACCACTCGAATCGCAGACGGAAGACAAATCCTCTCCAAAAGACGGACTAAAAGATGTCTTTCGGATTCTATTCCTCTGTATGATAACATTTGGGCTTGTCATGGGTCTGGCATTCCCACCAATTGTAAAAATATATTTCAGCGATCCCGGTGCCATCTCCATCAGTTTCACCCTGCTATGCATAGCTGCGGGTATAACCGTAGGAGTTGCGAACTATATTCTTTTTTCCCTGGTGGTCTCCAAACAACTTCGATTCCTGGTCAAGGGAATGAATCAGGTAAACAGCCAGATTCGAACAGCCATGTTCAGCAAAGAGCAGCACCCTATAAGCTTCGAGATTGAAGTAAAAACAGACGATATGATAGGCGAGGTCACCCAGGCATTCAACACCATGAGTAATACGGTGGAGCAACGGCTGGCCCATGAGGCACGATTCAGAGGATTTATTTCAAATCTTTCCACTAATATTGATCTCGATACAACCAGCAACATTATCCTTAACTACTTTGTCGAAACCACCTGCATTACCTCTGGCGTCATCTATGGAAAGATTGATGATGAGATGATTTTACTTGCTAGCCATGACACTGATACCGACGAGAGGTTGCCGCAGAAGCTTGAAACATGGCAGGGAATTCTCACCGACACTATAGAATCCGGAGAAATCCACATTATTGATACCAGCTCAAATAGTTTTGACTGGATCACCACCACCACACCTCTGGGAGTCCTGAGGCCTAAATCAATCCGCATTATCCCTTTAATTGCTGACAAAAGCACCGTTGGATTAATTATTGCTTCCTCCGGTGCAAATAATCTCCCTGAATCAATACAAAGGGAAATCCTTAAAACCTACGCCAGCTATATGGCACCCTATCTTCAAAATGCCTTGCTTCACAATAAGATCCAGGAGATGGCATCCTACGATTCTCTGACCCATATATTAAACAGACGTTTTGGACTGGTTCGCTTAGAAGAGGAATTCTCGACGGCTCTTCGCCACCAGAGAGACCTGAGCG
>CAZDJE010000134.1:0-8073 GCA_964505715.1 uncultured Desulfocapsa sp.
AACTACACACCTTAAATATTACAATATTTGTCCTTGATTTGGGGGCCACTTCAGAGTACCAGTGAACCGTTTACTAAAAAGAGTAAGAGTACCGTCGTTAGAATAGCGAAACTATAAATTATGTAAATAGTGCGCAGCCGTTTAAAGCAACTTCTAATGAGATGCTTATCATCACGGGATGCCTGCCAGAGCCCATAGCCGCTGACAAAGAAAAACAACACAATACAGAGCTTCCCAATTGATGAGAGAAAGTATTCTACCCCCCCATAACGGGTAAAGAAGAGCCCTGTAAACCATGGGTTACCAGAGGGAAAAAGAAAGAGATGATGCAGGAGTAGCATAAGAATAGCGACCCCTTTGATATGGGTTGACTGTTGTTTCCCAAAAAATACTGGGAGAGGTGCCATTGTTTGTATGTGTTTCAGTCGTGTCCGGTTAGAAAGTTGCATGTCCTTTTCTTTTTACAGTTTCCGGTGTTTTGGTTTGTATCTTCGTTTTTTTCTGGTACTGCGTATCGACATGAGCAATACTTTACACTATTCTATACTCCCACCCCCTTAATAGCTTGTTATTGCTTCCTAGATCACTAAGCCATAAACAAGATCCGAACAGCCAGCAACAGCAGTAAAAAACCAAATATTTTTTCAAGCAGAATAGCTCTGTTCTGTAAAACTCCAAGAACTTTTGAGTGCGACAGAACAAGGACAACAAGCAGATACCAGGCGGCATCAATAGTGCCAGCCGTCAGGGCCATAATTGTTTTCTCTAAGAGTGTGGCTTGAGAAGAGACAAACTGGCTGAAGAGTGCCGCAAAAAATATTGCAAGTTTTGGATTGAGAAAAGCGGTAAGGAAACCAGACCGAATACCGTTTCCACAGTAACCGGGTTGTGATTCTGTTTGTACAGCCTCAGAAATCCCCGTGGAACCAAGAAGCGCCTTCACTCCAAGGTAGGCCAGAAACAAAGCTCCAAGCACCTGGATAGCCATAAAGACAGAGGGACTCCCAGTAACAAGAACCGCGAGTCCGGCAACGGTTGCCAGAGCATACAGACCAACTCCAAAACCGTGAGCCAGGGCAGTCTTCACGCCCTCTGCTCTTCCACCAGCCAGAGTGTTTTTCAAAACAACGGCCAGACTTGGTCCGGGTGACATGGCTCCTAGAATGCAGATACTTGCAAGAGATAACCAGGCAGCAAGTGTCATACGTCACCTTTCCCGAAACTCCGTGTTACCAGTAAAAAAACGACTCTATTCACCGCCCGAGACACAAACTTCACAACTAGGTATTTGTTCGCCTGTTCTGTTCTCATTGTCTAAGGGCTTCTAAAGCAGTCTTCGATGCCTGGCCATCCACTTTAGTTCCCTGCTGAATCTGAAACTCCCTGATTCCTTTGCGGCTATTACTACCTATACGGCCATCAATT
Organism: uncultured Desulfocapsa sp.; assembly: GCA_964505715.1. GTDB lineage: Bacteria > Desulfobacterota > Desulfobulbia > Desulfobulbales > Desulfocapsaceae > Desulfocapsa. The sequence continues at coordinate 1,426 of CAZDJE010000134.1, forward strand.
TCCCCGGAATAAAACCCTTTCTTCAACAGTAATTCCTGGAGCTCAAATTTTTCTTCAACGGAAAGAGCGCCTGCAGGACGTGGCCACGATTGCTGCATTTTCTTCTTCCCCGCCAAACGATCCGCAAGCAGACCGACAGCCAGAGCATAAAAATCAGAATTATTATAGCGCTTTAAAACGAAAAAATTACGAAGCATCAAAAATCCTGGACCGCTGTCTCCGCCAATCATCTTTAATTCTGCCTTCTCCTGGAGATCTTTAAAAACAGCACCTCCTGGACGAGAGAAGCCTAACTGCTGCCACTCTGCCAGAGTCTTTGTTTTCCCCTCAAGCCTTGCTTTATTGCTGGGAACGATAACTTCATAACCCCATGGCTTTCCGGTACGCCACTTATTGGAATGCAGAAGATTCGCTGCAGTTGCCAAGGCGTCGGGAATGGAATTCCAGATATCCCGACGTCCATCGCCATTCATATCCACACCATAGGCAAGAAAACTGGTGGGAATAAATTGCGTGTGTCCCATGGCTCCTGCCCAGGAACCAGTGAGTTGTTCAAGAGTCACATCTCCAGCCTGAACGATTTCAAGTGTCGCCACCAGTTGGGAACGGGCAAACTTTTGCCTCCGTTTATCAGCAAAAGCCAAGGTGGCAAGCGAACGTGGCACGTAATACAGACGTGAAGTCCGAAGCAGAGCTGCACCATAACTTGTTTCCATGGACCAGATCGCTAGGATAACCGATGCTTCCACACCAAATTGTGACTCAATCCGTTGTAAAAGATCACCATACACTCCAGCCATTATGCGGCCATCGTCGATGGAGCGTGGGTTCACCCGGGCATCCAAATAATCCCATATTTCAGTCGTAAATTCAGGCTGGTAAGCAGCTTTTTTTAATATGGAGTCGTCGGGCGCTGTGACTCCGGCAAAGGCACGATCATAGGTGACACGTGTTATCCCTTTCTTTGCAGCCTCGGAGTAAAATGAACCAAGGAATTGCTGAAAGGATTGGTGATCAACGGGAGCAGCCATGGAGAAGCTACTAAAAATACAGATAAGACAACAACAGCCGAGGAGAATATTCACGTATTTCTGTTTTTTCATTTCCAAGCCACCGCTCCTGTCACTTCCCAAGAGTAGTAAGTTATTCTTTTCCTGTACCATTTTCCTGTTCCAAAATATATCGTTAGAGGGCACCAAGCCCGTTACAATTGTTGTTCCCCATTATCGCATTACCATAGCCATGACTACAAAAATGGACAATGGAAAAGCGTGATTACCTCAGTTGCTGATACCTAAAACAATCCGTTGTATGATCATTCACCATCCCAATCGCCTGCATAAAGGCGTAGCAGATTGTTCCTCCCACAAACGTAAAGCCGCGCCGTTTCAGCTCCTTACACATTTGATCCGATAAAGGAGTGGAACCGGGAACTTCAGCAAGCGTTTGCCAGCTATTCTGAATAGTTTGCCCATCAACAAACCCCCAGCAGAAGCTCTCCAGAGTTTCACCCTTTTCCAGCATAGTAAGATAACACTGAGCGTTATTCACAAAAGCGTTCACCTTTAATTTGTTACGTACAATCCCTGCATCCTGCAGAAGTTCAGCGATTTTGTCGCTATCATATCCGGCTATTTTTTCAGGATCAAAACAATCAAAGGCACGTCTATAGTTTTCTCTTTTCTTTAAAATCGTAATCCAGCTTAAACCGGCCTGAGCCCCTTCAAGACACAAAAATTCAAACAAATCTCTTTCATTGTGAAGCGGAACTCCCCATTCAGTATCATGATACTTTTGATACAGAACATCATCACCACACCAGCTGCATCTTATCTGCATTGCTTCCACCACCTGAAAGTAAAAGAATATAAAAAAAACAGACGACAGTGTCCGAAAACCGCCAGCTATATACTCTATTGTTGGTACTATATACGTATGAATACACTTACCGAATCCGATTACAGGGAAATCATCAAGCGCCGTGACCCGAGATACGATGGTCGTTTCTATTGCGGAGTCAAAACCACAATGATTTACTGTAGACCGGTTTGTCCGGCACGGCCAAAATTTAAAAATATTGTAATCTACAAAAGCCCAAGTGCTGCTGAAAAAGCAGGATACCGCGCATGTCTTAGGTGTCGTCCCGATCTGGCACCCGGTTGTAAAAGTATTGATCCGGGAAAAGATATCGTTACCAATGGGCTACGTTTAATCGAAGAGAGTGCAGGTGGCAAGCATAGTGTAGAATTCCTCGCCGAAACACTTGGCCTCTCAACTCGTCACCTGAGAAGAGTGTTTGAAGAACACTTAGGTGCATCACCAATTGAAATCATTCAGACCAGAAAACTGCACTTGGCCAAACAACTCATTCTCGAAACAACAAAACCGATTGGAGAGATTGCATTTGCAGCAGGATTTAGCTCTATCAGGCGTTTTAATGAAGCCTTCAAAGCCTGTTATAAAATTCCTCCTTCAGATTTTCGTGGCAAAAAGAATACCACACCTCAGCTGAGCGATGCAATCGTCCTGAACTTACTAATACGAAAACCATATGATTTCAAAACCATACTTGCCTTCCTGAAAAGACATGCCGCTCAAGGTATAGAAGAGGTTAACGCCGGGTGTTACAGGCGCTATATCCAAAATCAGCATTCATACGCTACGATAGAAGTTACTCTCAATAAAAACCGAGACGCACTGCAGGTCGCCCTTAAAGGAGTGGATTTCAATCAAGTCCCCCAGCTTCTTGTGAGACTGCGAAGACTCTTTGACGTGGACCACAACCCCGTGCATTTGCCACCCAATCTCCCTCTTGAGCAAGCGGGTGTGCGTGTACCTGGAAGTTTTAATCCCTTTGAAACAGCAGTATCAATAATCCTGGGTCAACTGATATCAATTCAACAGGCGACTCAGAAACTAGCACAACTTATTGAGCAATTTGGCACCAGACTCGGTAAAAAAGCGATCTATCAATTTCCCGCTCCCTCTGAGCTTATGGCGGCAGAAATTGAAACAATTGGAATCACCAGAACGAAAAGTGATGCAATACGAACACTCTCATCACTGCTCCATGGAAAAGAATTTCACTTTTCCTACAGCTCAGATGTAAACGAAACCAGAAAGCTCCTGCTATCAATTCGGGGGATAGGCCCATGGACCACTGAAATGATTATGATGCGCTGTTTTTACGATGCGGATGCCTTTCCCAAAAATGACCTTATAATAAAAAGAGCCTTTGACCAAAAGCTGGTCGATGAATCACTATGGCGAACGAACCGTTCCTATATGACCCATTATATATGGAATGCGTTTGCCAAAAAACTCTCCAGGTAACATCTATGACACTCTACTATCAGCAGATATCCTCCCCGACGGGCCCAATCCATATTGTGGCAGATGATTTTCACCTTCGCGCTCTTACCTTCAATCCCAACTGGGAGCAGGTTCATGACCCGGCAACTGAGCTTATCAAAAAGAGCAATGTGATTATTGAAGCAACCTGCTTCCAGCTAGAGGAGTATTTTGCGAAAAGACGAACCGAATTTAACCTTCCCATACTTCTTGAAGGAACAGTATTTCAAAAGCAGACATGGCGTGCTTTGCTGACTATCCCCTATGGTGAGACCCGAAGCTATTCTGAACAGGCAATGCTGATAGGAAATCCTAAGGCGGTGCGGGCAGTGGGAAGAACAAATGGACTCAATCCCATTGGCATTATCGTTCCCTGCCACCGGGTAATCGGGAAATCCGGAAAATTAACAGGCTATGCTGGTGGACTTGAGGTGAAAAAGTATCTACTTGATCTTGAAAGCAGGTAGCTATTGAGCGAGGACACCGAACTCCCCTTAACTCTGAACTGTAACTAAGCAGCTTTCAATAGTGCCTACAAATTACTCACCTGTAGCCACGGATGCGTACATTTTACCCACCTGTCCCCTTGCTAGAGACCTACTCTCCACGCAGGAATTTAAGTACAACACACAAAATCGAGTAGTTAGTCTGTTTTCAATTGACTGGCACAGCTCTTGCTTTATTAAAAACAGAAATTGAAACATTAATAACTTCTTCGATTATGAGGGTCAAATTTGAACATTCTACGCCGTGAAATTGCAGCAAGACGTGCAACTCAACAACTTCTTCAGAAAAAGAGTCGTCCCGATAATAATCGGATCGCAAAACTCACGGGTGAGATTTTCGAACTGCAGCGAATGATACTGACCAAATCACAAAACAAAGGTATGCTAGCGGCCGCATAAGCCCCACATTCAACCCAATTTACAATTCGGTTAATAACCGATTTTTTTAATAGTCTTTCTTCTTCTCCCCTCCTATCCCCTTCCAAGATCATCTGGAAGGGGTTTTTTCGTTTCGCCATGACAGAATCAGAAAACAGTCCGAAATTTCAATTTATTCTATAAACGCGAGACGAATACCAAGCCCAAGAAAAAGCGTGGCAACCAGTGATTTAAGTAAACGGGGAAGAAATGAAACGGAGCGGAATTTTTCTGCAAGGACTGAGGTTAACAATGCCAATAGTATATTCACAAGCGTACCATTCACATTGAAAACAAGCCCAAGAAATAGAAAAGCCAGGGCGGGATAGGTGGCGGTTGGAGAAACAAACTGCGGCAGAAGGGCCATAAAAAAGAGTGCAACTTTGGGATTCAGGATATTGATAAGAACCGCCTGTCGAAATATTTTCCCAGGTGGAAGTTCATGTACTGTTTGAGACTCTGATCGTGTGCCACTTTTGAGACTGAGAAAAGTGGTGATTCCCAAGTAAAAAAGATAGGCAGCACCAAGGTATTTAACGACGGTGAAGGCAATTGAGGAAGAAACCAGAATCACCGACAATCCAAGAGCTGCTGCCAGCACATGAAATATACAGCCGGCACCAATACCAAGTGCTGCGACAACACCAGCCTTCCTCCCCTGAACAGCACTGCGGTTCGTTATATAGAGAAGATCAGCCCCGGGGGTGATATTTAAAATCAACCCGGCAAGAATAAAAAGCCATAGATCGGTTATTCCAAGAATTGACATAGCAGAGTAGAACGAAGCAGGGATATGACCTGTCAACCTTCCATAATTTGTTTTTCCACGGCCGGGCCAACCTGTTTCCAGTCGACACATGGTTTATTGAAGGTGGGTGGATGAACCAGAGGACAGCCGAATGCTGCATCGTCGACATAGATATGAGCGTATGCCTTGGGGCTGCTGGTCCATGAGGCTTGATCCGGATTATGATTTATACCAAACAGGGGGATATCATTCTTGGCAAAATAGTCAACAGCGTCCTGTAGGAGATCCTTTCCGTCACCGTTATCTGAGCGCATGGTGAACAGGATCAGTCTGGCACCAAGCTCTGCCCAGCGCTGCATCCAGTCGACAGCCAATGGTACGGGGTCACCGAGATAGGGATAGCGATGATCAACAACTGTTCCGTCAAAATCTATACATATATACATCGGCTAGTGCTCCCTCTCTTTACACAAAATCCTTATTTCCGTAACTATGCAGGAGGTAAGGGGAATGAATTGTCCCCTCGCTGAATAGCAACTATGTCGAAAAGCAATAAAAAAAGAAGCTTTTTCAAGTTTATTTAATCCCATAGTTTTCTTGCCACGGCGTGTCATTTTTTGCCATGGCATTTAAAATCCGTAATATTTTCTTGATGCAAGCAATCATTGCTACGTTGTGGTGCTTTCCTCTTGCAGTTAATCTATCATAAAACACTTTAATCACAGGATTATGTTTGATAGCTGAAAGAGTGCCCATATAAAGAAGACCTCGTAATGTTTTCCGGCCCCCTTTGATTTTATTTTTTCCTTTATGGTTGCCACTCTCTTTGCAGTATGGTGCGACCCCAACCAGGGCTGCTATCTTGCTATGGCTAAACTTTCCAAGCTCTGGCAAATAGGTCACCAATGCGTTGGAACACACCTTGCCTATGCCTTTTACTTGCTTGTACTTTTCAGCTTGCTCGGATAATTGACAATGGTCACTCAGCTTTTCCATCTTGTTCTCAATCGTTTTCAGTTCTTTTTCTAAGCAGCGGATCATTCTTGCTATCGATTTTTTTGGCTCTTTTGAAATTTGAGTGGGTGAATTAAGATCATCCCTTGTAGATTTAAACGAAAAGCACTCTACAAAGGATGATATGATGGAAGAATTATTTCAGCAGGCTTTAGGTATTGTATCTCCATGGTTTATAAAATCAATTGAGTTTAAAGCAGCGAGTAAACGACTTGATATTCATGTTGATTTTAAACGTGGGGCAACATTTTTAGATGGCAGTGAGGGCGCTCCTTGCAAAGCCTATGATACAGTTAATAAAACATGGCGCCATCTCAATTTTTTTCAACACGAGTGTTACCTGCACGCCCGTGTCCCAAGAATAAAACGAGATGATGGGTGTGTTCATTTAATCTCTCAGCCATGGAATGGGGTGGTATCAGGTTTCACTTTGTTATTTGAAGCCCTGTTAATTCAACTCTGTAAATCAATGCCAGTGCACAACGTCAGCCAGTTAACAGGAGTGTCCGACTATTTGATTTGGAGAACTCAGGATGTATATATTAATGTCTCTAAATTTGTTGAAGATTTACACGATGTGGACACCATTGGAATGGACGAAACATCGATCGC
>CAZDJE010000135.1:0-7973 GCA_964505715.1 uncultured Desulfocapsa sp.
CTCTTTTAATATTTAGATTTAAATTATGCTTTCACTGGAACTATTGTAGTTCAAACAAGTAAATCGTCAAGTGCACGATAGTCTGTTTTCCCGGTACCTAATACTGGAATCGCCTCAACATGGATTACACGCCTTCTATTGTATAATAGAAAACAATCCGTGCTCACGAAGTACACAGTTTGTATCTTCTCTAGAAAAATCAATGGTTACAAATAATATGATTTCAGGGTGAGCACGCTGTTCTTCTCGATCACTAAATCTTCGCTATCATACCACTCTTTTCCGTTATATTCGATAAAGGCAGATTTTCCCTGTCAATTCAAATATCCAGTGAAGAGATTCTGCCCTCATAACAGTGATTTTTCGGTTCCCCCACTGCTAATGGCTTTTGCTCTCTCCGAATGAATAATATCATATTCCCTGGATGCCAAGACCTTTCCAATAGTTCCGGGAACTGGATTTGAGGGTCATTGACACTAACAACCTGTTAACATACGGTAATCCCCTGCCCTTCATAAACTATTGAATTGGGGATACTCTGTTCCATAGCAGTATATACATAGGGTTAGCATTTTTCTGCACCAGTAAAAGTAATCCTGATCGAATTGAGCTTCTCATCGTTTACAGCTCCTGCAATCCCTGCAAGAAAAGTCGACGTTCCGATAAACAGTGATACTTTATATGAGAGAGCAATTGCCGCAAGAAGACTCCCTTCCGTAGGATTTGAGAAGAAGAGTGTGGGAAGTCGTACAATCGGGGGGCATAATAAGCGTCCCCACCAATTCAAGTGACAAAACAGAGGTAACATCCCAAGGAGGCGATCTTTTTCTTTTAATGGTAGAACTCTGATCACATTATCGATATTGGCGAAAATATTTTGATGGGTGAGTTGAACGATTATAGGATATGACTATGAGCCCGATGTAAAAAAATTGCAGCAGTTTCTTAAACATCTATATTGAATAACTGGCCACAAGAAAAGTTACCCTATACCTGAGGCTCAGCAGAAACAAAACAAAAAGCTGAACGATTCTTTTAATCATGCAGTTTCTATATGTTGAAGATTTTTATCATAGCGATTTGCAATGATAGCTCCTACGTAAAAGAAAATGGCCGCTCCCATCCCCAAGCTTCCAAGGACAAGCATACTTGATGAGGGAATAAAGCAGCCATCGAGTATGCTAAAGACCTGTCCAGCAACAAGCATTCCGGAAAATGCGCAGAAATTCGCTGCTGAAATAACTTTTCCTTTTTGATGACTCTTCGGACGAACCTGAATAAAAGCGGTGAACGGTATAAGGAATATACCTCCGCAGATACCTGTTCCGGTAAGAAACAGGAGCAGTAACAGCCACTGTGAATTCACATCAAGCCCTGCAACCACCCCAGTCCCAAAAAGAAAGATTCCCATCCCAAAACTCGATGGTGCCAGAACGTAAGTCCATCTTTTCGGGGTTGTAATTCGGGCAGCTATCAGGGAACCTCCACACACTCCGACCATTAAAGCAACGGCGAGTAAACTGGTGGCTGTGGTGGACATATGAAGTTCACTGATCCCCATGGTATTAATCACCATCACAGCAATCAGACTAAAAAAGTAAAAGAAGGCATCGCCAATTACAGCGAGTAACAGGAGTGGATCTCGATACAAATGAATACTGTCTCTTAGCGAGGCCAAAGGACCTGACCATGGGAATGGAGCTTTAATTGTAGTGGAAGAAAACTCGTTTTTTTTTATGCCAAAAGCTGTTATCAACCCGGCTAATGAGACTAAAAGCACAATACTAGCAACGAGAACACGTCCAAAGGGGATTTCTGTATGCATCCACCGTTGATCGAGTGCGATCCCGGCAGCTGCCATCCCAAGAAGAATGGCAGAGGTAGTAGCCAGTTTCAAAAATGCATTGGCCTTCGTGATATACCAGGCCGGGTAGAGCTCAGGAATGGAACCATTAAGCGCAGGACCAAAGAACGTTGACTGCAGCCCCATAAGGGAAATCATGGCAAGTATCCATTGCCAACTCAGGGTAAGTATGCCGTAGGCGCCCATCATCATCGCTACTACTTCTAATATTTTCACCCATATAATGACCTGACGCTTGGGAAAGCGATCGGCAAACCATCCGGCGTATGCTGAAAAAAGGATGAACGGCAGAGAAAATAACATCGTGGCCTTCCCCTGAAGACCTGAAAGTCCAGCTGTTACAGCAAGAAGTAAGGCTGCCTGTTTAAAAAAATTATCGTTAAATACACCAAGAAAATAGGTCCCAGCCATGGCAAAAAAGCTTGAACGGCCCTCGAGCACTTCTTCCATATCCTGGTTAGACGATTTCATCGATACAATAACAGCTCAGATAGAGCTGTTATTACACTTCAGTGAAATCAGATGGTGGTTTCTTTAGGAATTTAAGGAACTTTGATTTTTCAACAGAATTGGAATAGGCATCATCAGCACTAATTTGTCGTTTTTCCAGATACTCCATAATACTATCATCGAGCGTGCGCATACCATATTTTTTACCAGTTTGCATTACCGAAGCAATCTGATATGTTTTTCCTTCCCGTATCAGGTTTCGAACTGCAGGAGTGGCAATAAGAACCTCAAGTGCTGCACAACGGCCCTTTACATCAATACGTTTAAATAGAGTCTGCGAAACAACTGCTTTTAATGCATCAGACAGTGTTGATCGCACCTGACCCTGCTGGTTAGCAGGGAAAATTTCAACCACACGATCAACGGTTTTCATTGCATTCAGGGTATGAAGTGTTCCAAAAACCAGATGCCCGGTCATGGCAGCTTCCATGGCAAGCGAGATAGTTTCAAGGTCACGCATCTCACCAATCATTATAACATCTGGATCTTCACGTAAGGCACCACGAAGTGCTGCCGAAAATGTCTTGGTGTGCTGTCCGACTTCACGATGGTTAATAACACATTTTTGACTACGATGTACAAACTCGATAGGATCTTCGATGGTTAGAATGTGGTCTTTTCTGTTTCTGTTAATTTCATCAATAATCGCTGCAAGTGTTGTTGACTTACCCGATCCCGTTGGGCCGGTAACCAACACCAATCCTTTAGGAAGATAGGCAAGACGAGAAATAACCTTTGGCAGTCCAAGCTGTTCACAGGTGAGAATCTCACTTGGAATCTCACGAAAAACGGCACCAATTCCATACTTTTGTCTAAAATAATTACAACGATACCGGGCTAGTCCCGGGATTTCATAACCAAAATCGATATCACCAAGTTCTTCAAAAATCTTAATTTTGTCTTCAGGGCAGATTTCATAGAGCATTGACTTCAGTTCTTCATTCTCCATCTTTTTAAATTTGACGCGTTCCATATCGCCACGAATTCGCAGTATGGGTTGCTGCTCGGCAACCATATGTAAATCCGAGGCACCTTCATCATTCATTAATTTAAAAAACGCGTCAATCTGAGCCATACTTTCACTCCCCGAGTATCAGATACGATAGAGAAAAACTTTTAACCTTATTTACATTAAAATCATAATACTACTCTTCTTTTTATAAAATCAACAACTTCTGCAGGTTCATCAATAATATTAATCAAATCAAGATCACTTTCACTCACCGTGCCATTCGCCAGGAATTGTTCTTTGATCCAATCGATCAATCCTCCCCAGAATGAACTTCCCACTAAAATAATGGGGAAAGGCTTGATCCGCTGTGTCTGTATCAGGGTTAATGATTCAAAGAGCTCATCCAGTGAACCAAAGCCACCTGGCATACAGATAAACCCCATGGAGTATTTCATAAACATAACTTTCCGCACAAAGAAATATTTAAACTGGACGGACATATTTGCATATGGGTTTGGCGCCTGTTCATGAGGAAGGGAAATATTTAGGCCCACTGAAACACCACCGGCTTCATAGGCACCTTTATTAGCTGCTTCCATTATTCCCGGTCCACCACCTGTTATAACACCATAGCCCGAACGAACCAGATCTGCGGCAATGGTCTCGGTCAGCTTATACCAGGGATGATCAATGGGGGTTCTGGCAGAACCATAAATAGTCACAGCAGGAACATTGAGAGCTGACATGGAATCAAATCCTTCAACAAACTCTCCCATTATTCGAAACATACGCCATGAATCACCAATAACATTATTATCGAGACAATATTTCGGTTCACGAGCGAGTCGTCTTCGTTCATCATCAACCATTAGTAGTCCTCATTTACTGATTTTGTTCAAGTAGCCACGTGCACTTTTCTGAATTGAGGGATTGTTTTCACCACCAGGACAGGACATTGCTTTCACAAACCATTTTTCGGCAACTTTTGTTTTTCCCTGTCCTAGCGCCAACAATCCTTTTTGTACCAGTGCAGCAGGCCGTAATTTCCTATTCCGTAAACAGGGTTTTAAAGTCCTTCCACCCCGTGTAAAATCACCACAGTGTATTTGAGCTGTTGCTAGTCTTAACTGTAAATTAAGACCTTCTGGATTCAGCTCAACTGCTTTTTCGCAAAAACGAAGCGCAATATCATCTCCTTCATTTTCCCTTAAATACATCTCACCAAGAAGACTGAGTACTTCAGCATCATACTCATCATAGCGCATGGCCCGTTGCAGATATTTCATAGCCTCACGATAACGCCCAAGACCAGAATAGGATTCTCCAAGGTAACGAAGAGCCTTCCCTCCCATTCCATACTGTTCTTCTGTCTTATACCATGCTTCTAAAAGCTCTAATCCTTTTTTATAACGATGTTGTTCAATACAAAGCACTGCAAGTTGAAAGCGTATATCTTTTCTTGCCCGACCTTCTCCATCCTCTTCTAGTAAGGAAAGCGCCTCACTGAAAGATTGTATAGCTGGAATCTGCTCCTGCCTTATCTGATACTCCAGACCAAGATTGTACAGGGCCATAAACTTATCGTCCTTACTCTTACATGCTTTACGGAAACACTCAACGGCAAATGTATGTTTGTTCATCTGTGCATAACAAACACCAAGACTATTCAATACGTTACCATCATCAGGATCAAGTAGTAAACCTCTTCGGTACTCTTTTACTGCAAGTACCAGATTACCGTCTCCATAGTACATATCTCCTGCGACATTACAGGAAAGAGCGTTACAGATCACCAGAGCCCCCGGATCAAGAAAATCCGAATGCAGCAAGGCCTTCCGACAGTTAAGAATAACTTCTGATTTCCTAAAATCACCGGATGGAAATAGGGCAATTCCACAATTCACAGTAGCTGTTTTTTTATTCCTTCTATTCAAATGCTGAAGAATATTGTCCCCGGTTTTTAAAGCCATTTTCCTGTCCTGGCCTGGGATCAAAAGAAATATTGCTTCGGCTGTGTCATATTGCTGTCCCTGATCACCTACACATTCCTGAATACTCTCAACGAGCAAACTCTCATTCGAATTAAACTGAAAAAGTGAGAATACATCTACCTGTCGCGTCTCTTTTTGTACCCAGCGAACCAGAGATTGAGCAGGAGGCGCAAGAGGATGATCAACACTCTCTTCAATTGAGTTATAATTACAAAAGGCAAATGGCCCCCTTTTAGTCGCAACATGCAAGGCAGCCCACGCCTTCTTCAAAACGGCTTCAGAGGGGAGGATGGAAGAATCTTCATTTACTAAATGATCGCCAAAAGCAGCACTTGAAACATGAACTCGATGGCTACCACCTCTTTTAAAATAATTTACCAACGATGGGGCAAATTCCGATACAAAATCAGGCTTATTTTGCTCACAGAGTATTCCAAAACAGGACTGTCCTAAGTAATAGAGAGGAAAGCGACCAGCAACAAATGCTTTTAATAGAGAAACGGTACGATGTTGGTATTTTTTGGCTAGAAATGCATTGGAAGATTTAGGATACACACTGAGAAGAATTAATACCCCGGTGCGTTTTGTATTAATAGAATCAAGGTGCTCTTCCAGATGCAGACTACTAAACAATCCTGTAAGACTATCAATACAGGCACGCTTAACGAGAAGAAATTCACGAACCAGCAAAGTACAAAGCCCATCAAGCCAGTCGTTTCCTATCTGCCTTACCAGATAAGCATCTAAACCGGTAGCTTGAGCAACAATTGTTGCCCCGTCAACGGGAAACGGCAATATGAGTCTATCACCCGATACTGTTGGGGTGCCTTCGTGAACAGCTTTTTCAATGTCTAGACGAAATTCCTTCTCTACCGTTGTTTCAGAAAGTGCTGCAGCTGGCTGTGGCTGAGGAGGATCAATAAATGTCAGTTCCTCAATGGTGGGAATATTATCATTAATTACACGTGTGAATTCTGCAGCAAAATGGATAAAATCATTGCGTTCAAGCCCCTTACAAAGATCGTGCTGAAAATAACCAAACATTAGTTTTCAATCCTCTCTTGCAGGAAATCTCTTAAGATACCAGTTAGCAAATCAATATCATGTTCAAGGATGGTACGAAGATCAATAATCAGTTTTTCTTCTTCTATACGCAGAATCAGCGGGACTTCAAGATCTCGAAACTCTCTTTCAATCCTACTAGCTCCTTTTTCCCCAGGTGTTAACACTAGTGCCCAGCTATCGAGACCATGTTCCGGCATCGCTCCACCTCCAACCTTTGAAATAGTTCGCTGTAACTGAAGGAACTGTTTTAGTTTCAGAGCGCCACCTAAACGGCGTAATATTTTCTGACCTTTTTTCTTTATTACTTCAGAATCAATGGTGAGCATGTGAAGAGTAGGTATACCCTGCATTACCGTATCGGGATTATAATATTCACGTAGTACTGTTTCGAGCGAAGCAAGAGTAAATTTATCAATACGCAGCGCACGGTTCATCGGATTTTTCTTAATTTTTTGAATAATTTTATCTTTTCCAACTATAATACCTGCCTGCGGCCCTCCAAGAAGTTTATCCCCACTGAATGTCACAACATCTGCTCCTGAACTTACAATTTCCTGTACCGTTGGCTCTCTAGGAAGTCCCCAAGGAGAAAGATCCACCAAAGAGCCACTTCCCAGGTCTTCCATTACAGGAACAGAATATTGCTGACCAAGAGTCACCATATCCGCAACGGAAACTTCGGAGGTAAAACCTATGACACGAAAATTGGAAGTATGAACTTTTAGAAGTAAGCCGGTTCCCTCATGGATAACATTTTCATAATCTGACAAATGCGTTCTATTAGTAGCACCAACTTCAACCATCAGTGCCCCACTTCTAGACATCACATCAGGAATACGAAAAGAGCCACCGATTTCTACTAATTGTCCACGAGAGACAATAGTTTCTTTTTGATAGGAGAGTGTATTCAGGGCAAGAAGAACCGCAGCGGCGTTATTATTAACGACAATTGCTGCCTCAGCACCAGTAAGATCACAGATTATTTCCTCTACTAGACTATATCTACTTCCTCTCTCTCCTGTATCAAGATCAAATTCCAGGTTTGTAAAACAGGTCGCAGCAGTTTGCAGAGCATCAATAGAAGGCCCACCTAGTAGGGATCGCCCAAGGTTTGTATGGATAACAACCCCAGTACCATTAATAACCCGCTTCAGGTTTGGTGTACTTTTCTTTTTGATGGCAGCTAGGAAAAGAGTATTCCATTCTTCAGTATTCTCAGGAAGTTTCGTTATCTTGCCTGAAAGAATACCGGAACGAAAGGTTTCAATTATCTTACGAACGGTTGATTTAACAATTACAGAGGGAACTGAAGCAACATCAAGAGGTGGAAGTGAATGAATCACAAGATCAATCTTGGGCAGAGTGCGGAGAAGTTGGTTTATATTATTCATACTATTCTTCAGAAGCTATGGTTTAAGAGAAATATTATATGGGATAAGTGAAACAATGCTACGCCTTAACTACATGAAAAGCAATTGATTTTCATACTCTGAAATACTGGAGAAAAAGAAAAACGCATCAATTCAAAAAAAGCATAACGAAAAGCATTGACAGCAAGTTCATGTTTGAGTAGTTTGGCGCGGTCGCTGAG
>CAZDJE010000136.1:0-7949 GCA_964505715.1 uncultured Desulfocapsa sp.
GCAGATTCATTGATTTTTGCTTTGCCCAGTCAGGCCACAGCCAATGCCATGCTGGCACGCTTGACGGCATTTGCAGAGCTGGCATTTGATCAGGGTAAAAATGTGATTCTTGCTCACGGTAAGAGCAGATTCAATAAAGAATTTCTCGATTTGAAACGAGTTGCTCAGCTAAACTCTGCTCAGGGAAAAGAGGAGGCGCAGGTTCAATGTGCAAACTGGCTGGCCTCCAGCCGTAAACGGGTTTTTTTGGGGCAGATCGGGGTTTGTACAGTGGATCAGGTTTTGCTCTCGGTCTTACCGGTGCGGCATCAATTTGTCCGTTCTTTCGGCGTTCGACGGAGCATTCTCATTGTTGATGAGATACATGCTTATGACAGTTATATGTATGGATTACTCCAGGAAGTTCTGAAAGGTCAGGTCAGGGCGGGAGGGAGTGCGATTTTACTTTCTGCTACTCTTCCGTCATTTCAAAAAGAGAGCCTTCTCCATGCCTGGGGGGCTGATGATGCTAAACAGCCGGTGGAATATCCTCTTGTTACTCAAGCCATTCACCAAGATGTTGTGCACCACGTTTTACCGGAACATGAAAAAGGGGAAGGAGTGGGTGTTGCCCTAACTCTCTGGCCTTCTTCGACCCTGTTCTTTCCTGATGCTCTTATTGCTAAAATGATAACAAAGGCTGAGGCGGGAGCCATGGTCGCGGTGGTATGCAATTTGGTACCCGATGCTCAGGCGCTTTGTGATAAACTGGCAAAACGCACAGATATTCCAGTTGATTTGTTTCATTCCAGATTTCGATTTCGAGATCGAATGGAGCGAGAAGAAAATATTTTAAAAATTTATGGGAAAAATGGTAAGCGCCAGGGACGTATCCTGGTTGCCACCCAGGTGATTGAACAATCACTGGATCTTGATTTTGACTGGCTGGTGAGCCAACTCTGTCCGGTTGATTTGCTGTTCCAGCGATTGGGGCGGCTCCACCGGCACGATAATGTTCGTCCGTCTTGTTGTTTGGAGAAATGCTGTGCAGTAGTGGTGCCTGGTGAGGACTCCTTTGATTTTGGGGACAGCCAATGGGTGTATCAGAATGCTCGAGCGTTATATCGGACAAATATTCTTCTGGAGGAGAACGGCATATTGTCTTTTCCTGATGTTTATCGAAAGATGATTGAGTTGGTGTATCAACAGGAACCTTGGCAGGATGAACCAGGAAAACTTGCAGAGATGTATGAAAAATATGAGCAGGAACAGGCAGCCAGTAAATATAGCGCTAGTTTTATAGCCCATTCTTATTCAACTCCTTTGCCGGACACGGATGGTAATGCTGCTACTCTTACCAGAGAAGGGGAAATGAATATTTCAGTCATTCCATTTTTATTCATAAAGAGGAAACGTTTTTGCCTAGATGGTGCACCTCTGGATGACCTGAATGAGTTTGAACAACTGGAAGTTTATAATATCGAGTCCATTGGTGTGGCTCAGAATTGGCGTAAATATCTTCCGCAAGTGACGGAGGAGCAAATTTGTTTTCTGGAAATGTCAGATCAGGGAAATGGTGAGTTTCACAGCAATGAAGGATCGGGACAGCTTTGCTATACCTTTGAACGAGGCCTTGAAAAAAGAGGGGAGGAATAATGAATTTACTGAAAGATAACTGGATACCAGTCAAGACGGGTAATGAAGAGGTGCAATTGATAAAATTGCAGGATCTTCTCTGCCAGGAAGAAGAGTGGCAACTATGCCTGAATCGTGATGACATGGAACTTGCCGCCTTGCAGTTGCTGGTTTGTCTGGTACAGGTCATTTTTATTCCTGAAAATAAACGGCAACTTCTGGAGCGTTGGCAAAAGCCATTAACAAGTGAGAAATATGAAGCAGGTATTCAACCATTTCTTGATTGGTTTGATCTTTTGCATCCGAAGTATCCGTTTATGCAGATAGCAAAAATCGATGGAAAGAAAGGGGATAAAAATTGGTCTAGTTTGCAGAAACTATTTGTAGGTTTACCGGAGGGAACAAGTAAGAGTCCCTCTTCAAATGCCTTTTTTAATGAAGTGAAGGAAATAGAAACAAGTGAGTTATCTTTTGTTGCGATTGCACTTTTTCAACAGGCAACCAATGGCTTAAGTCTTGGTGGAAAAGCATTTTCCTGTGGACTTAAAGGCTCAATGCCTTTAACAACTTTGCTACGAGGGGACACGGTAAGGGGAAGTATTTGGCTTAATATTTTGAGTCAGGAGGCATTGTATAAGTATGCGCCCCATTTTCTTGTATTGAATGAGGATTATCCTGTTTGGGTTAGAGAGGCAAAAAGGGGGAAAGAAAAGGAAGTGGCTCATGAAATTGGTTTGTTACGTGGACTGTTCTGGCAGCCTGCACAAATTAGACTCACTTTTGACGATAAACAGCAGCCTACAGGGTTTGTTAAGAAAGTGGGGTTATGTAAAATCAAAGGGATATGGCATCATCCCCATACACCAGTTGATTTAACAATATTTGCAACACAGGACGCAGAGGCTAAAAAGAGACCATTTTTATCAGCTAGGGCTGATCAACCTCTTTGGAGTGATTTGTTGAGTTTTCTTTATTCTCGTAGCCAATTTAATCCCGAAAAAAGAGAAGGATTTGGTAGAGCTCTAGTTGTTCAGCAGTATCATGATGCTTTTGCAAGAATTACAAAAACTGTCAATCTTGGGGTGGGTGGTTATGTAAAAGGGAAAAGCGCAGAAAGTCTGGCTGCTCGGAGACATGAAATGTACGGTCTTGATGCAAGCTGGAATGAAAATTTTGCAAATATTCAATTTATTGTTGATTTAGGGATTAGTATCCAAAAAATATTGCTTAGTGCAGTAATAAAATTTGGTGAGATTGGTGTTGACCGTGAGAAACCTAGGAAAAAGAAAAATAAGCTTTTTAATGGACTTAAGCTAAGAAGTAGTCAGATATATTTTCGAAATTCTGAAGCGGTTATGCACTCTATTTTACGAAATATTAATATTAAAGATGCTGAAGTTGCAAAACAAAAATTCTCTAAGATTGCAATAGGTACCTTTGATTTTCTGATAACACCTATGATGTCGAGTGATCCTATGATGATCCGTGCTGGTATAAAAAGTCGTGCTTTTTTAATAGCTGGATTGAAAAAACTGGAGGGATAGAAATGGCAAAACAAACACTGCCGGATTTTCAAAAATTGGTGATTGATTACCATCATAAACTTACCAACGGTCAACGGGCAGACCTGCGTAAAGTCGATGAACCAGATGCGCTGCTGGATATTCCGGCATTTTATTATTTGCTACAGTCCACTGGCTTAAAACCAGGATTGCAGGCTGGGAGGCTGATTTACTTCCTGCCCTATGTGGATCATAAAGGTGGTGCTAAATCATTGGGTTTACAGATGCAACAACAGAATATCAGCGAGAAACGATTGTTTCAGGTGGTGAGATCCGAATCCCCGGATGATCTTGTTTATCTACGTCGCCTTGCCATACAGATGAAACCCGTTGTCGATTGGCAGGAATTTGGCCGGATGCTTTTTTATTGGGGAGAAAACGCTAAATGGTCAAAACGGCAGTTATTGCAGAACTATTATTTACAACCACAAAAAGATACTAGTAAACAAACAAGCTAAAGAGGAATTGCCTATCATGACTGAAAAAAACTATATCAATTTTCATTGCCTTATCTCTCACTCTCCATCCTGTTTGAATCGGGATGATATGAATATGCAGAAAACTGCAATATTTGGTGGCAAAAGACGAGTCCGAATCTCAAGCCAGAGTTTAAAGAGAACCATGCGCCATTCTGATTACTACAGAACCCACGTCAGTCAACCTTCGGATAGAACCCGTGAACTTGGAAGTTTGCTGAACACTTATATTGAAAAATTGCAGGAGCAGTTTTCGCAAGAGACCATCACTGAAGTAGTAAAACAAATCTCAGGAGTGAAGAAGATTGAGGAGAAAACTCGCTCCGGGGCTGTTGCTCCCTGGGCGGTCACAGAGGTTAGTCATTATTGTCAGGTTTATGAAAGATTGCAGGCTGAGAATAGTGATGAAAAAGAGTTTGAAAAGGCTTGGGGAAAAGCGGTTAAGAAAGCCGTGGCTTTTCAATCTGCATTGAAGGATGCAGCTGATATCGCACTTTCAGGTAGGATGGCTACCTCTGGAATCATGACTTCAGTGGATGCTTCCTTTGCACTTGCTCATGCAATCACTACCCACACGGTGAGTGGTGATATTGACTGGTTTACCGCTGTTGATGATTTGATTGTCGAAAGTGGTGAGACCGGCTCCGCCCACCTTGATACTCAGGAATTTTCTGCTGGTGTTTTTTATCGGTACGGCAGTCTGAATGTAAGACAGCTTCAGGATAATCTCGGTGGTGTCTGTCGTGGCGAGGCTTTGAAGCTTGCTTCTCATCTTTTACACTTGCTTTGCACAGAAGTGCCAGCAGCCAAACAGAATAGTTTTGCGGCATTTAATCACGCTGATTTTGCCTTTGTGTCTTTTGGCGATATGCCAATCTCTCTTGCCAATGCCTTTGAAAAACCGGTGCAATCGGATCGTGATGGAGGTTTCCTTGCTCCTTCAATTAGTGAACTCTGCTCCTATCAAAAGAAGATGTCTGAGGGCTATGGCTTGGATGATAAAACAGCATGGTTCTCATTGCAGGACTGTGAGCTTGAAAATGGAAGAAAGGACAATCTGGCCGGTCTTGAATCATGGATTGTGCAGGATGGCGGAGCACTATAATGAAGTATCTCATCTTAAAACTTCAAGGAGGGATGCAGGCATGGGGAACCCATACCTATGAAGATTATCGTCCGACAAATCTCTTTCCCACAAGAAGTGGTCTGGTGGGTTTACTTGGAGCATGTCTGGGGATCGAGCGACAGGACATCAAGAGCAGACAATGCTTGAATGAAGGGTTGCTTATGGCAGTAAGAGCTGATGAACAGCAATGGCGACTGCAGATAATAACGGATTACCATACAATTCTTGATGCCAGAAAAGTGAACGGGAAGTCACGGGACAATGCCATTTTGTCCTCGCGTGAATATATCTGTGATGCTCAATTTACCATCGCCATTGGGTTGAGAACGTGTGAAATAAAACTTGATGAATTGTCTGAAGCGGTGCGGCATCCATTTTATACGCCAGTTTTAGGGCGAAAATCATGCCCACTATATCGGCCTTTGTATGAGGCAGAAGTAGAAGCTGGTTCACTGGTGGAAGCCCTTGGTCTGGTGGCTCCAGGTCGTGGAGTTATTTATAGTGATGAATTCATGGATGGAGCTTCAATTCTTACAATCCGTGATGTGCCTCTGGTGTCTCAAGTCAGGGAGTTTGGCAGCCGTAATGTGTATGTTTTGGGGCAGGGAGGGGCAAATGTATCTCAGTAAATGTTTAATTACTAACCGTAAACCGATGAATCCATATGAGATTCATAGGAAAATCTGGGATCTTTTTCCAGACCGGTCAACGGCGGCAAGGGATTTTTTGTTTCGGGTGGAGCAATCATCTTCTGTGGGCCATACGATTTTACTGCAATCAACTTTGGAGCCGGTTTCGGTTAAAGATGGGCTTGTAGTTTTCGATCAAAAAGAGATCAACTATTCTTTTAAAACAGGAATGGCTTTACGGTTTTTTCTCACAGCTAATCCTACCAAACGTATACGAGCAAAAGGCGATAAAAAAAGCAACCAGGGGCGGTGCCGGGTACCTCTTATTGATGAAGGTGAGATTTGTGATTGGTTGAGACGAAAATTTGTAGATATCGGTCAGCTGCATGAAGTGATTATTGCCGGGAAAAACAATCTCTATTTTCGTAAAAGAGGTCGACCCGGGAAAATTGTCACAATTAACTATACCGGTTTGTTGGCTGTGGATGATGCGAAGTATTTAACGGATGTTGTCGAGAATGGTATTGGTCCTGCGAAGGCTTTTGGTTGTGGATTGCTTTCGTTGGCTATGGCGTAAGGAGAGGAGATGGAAACTAAACTGGCAATATTCAAAGGTAAAGAAATTCGGCGTACATTGCACAATTATGACTGCTGGTTTGTTATCGTTGATGTTGTTTCAGTTTTGACGGATTCGAGAAATCCTTCTGGTTATATTAAGGATATGA
Organism: uncultured Desulfocapsa sp.; assembly: GCA_964505715.1. GTDB lineage: Bacteria > Desulfobacterota > Desulfobulbia > Desulfobulbales > Desulfocapsaceae > Desulfocapsa. Next base: position 6,133 of record CAZDJE010000136.1, read on the forward strand.
GACACCGTGACGCTGAATTAGCGAAAGAGTGGGGGGGGCAAATTGCCCCCCCCTTGTAATGGAAACGGAAGTCAACGTAATTAATCAGTTCTGAGGATAATTTAACAGAACTTGAGGGACGTAAAAGGCTGAATAAGAACAATGAAAAGTGAGAAATTTTATGAGTTTTGAACAAGGTGAATTAATTTTTTATCAATCTGATGATGGTCAGAATGTTGTTGATGTACGGCTTAAAGATGAAACTGTATGGTTGTCACAGGCACAGATGCAAGAATTGTTTGGGCGCGAGCGATCTGTGATAACAAAGCATGTTAACAATGTATTTAAAGAAGGGGAATTAGATAAAAATCGAGTATGTGCAAAATTTGCACATACTGCTGCTGATGGTAAAAAATATAAAGTTGATCATTATAATCTCGATGTCATCATTTCTGTTGGCTATCGTGTGAAATCTCAGCAGGGTACAAGATTTCGGGTCTGGGCAACGTCAATTTTAAAAGATCATCTTGTGCAAGGGTATACTTTAAATAAAAAACGATTGGCTGAGAAAGGGTTTGGTGAGGTCAAGCAGGTCCTGAAACTACTGGCCAACACTCTGGAAAATCATAATCTGGTAAGTGACGAAGGACGAGCAGTGCTTTCTATTGTTAATGGGTATGCCAGAACTTGGCAGCTTCTCTGGAAATATGATGAAGATTCCCTGGCTATTCCTAAAAGTGATGGAAAAACATCTCACGTTTTAGAGATTTCCCATACGCGCCAGGCCATAAGTTCTTTGAAACAGGAGTTATTCACCAAAGATGAAGCAACAGGAATCTTTGGTCAGGAGCGTGGAGAAGGTTTGGCAGGGATTTTAGGTGCTATTAAGCAGACATTTGGTGGACAGGATCTGTATCCTAATATGGAGGAAAAGGCTGCAAATCTACTTTATTTCATTATTAAAGATCATCCTTTTGTGGATGGGAATAAGCGTATTGGCTCATTTCTTTTTTTGCTGTTTTTAGGGCGTAATCGTGAAGTCTTGAATTTTGACGATAAGGCTTTGGTCGCTTTAACTCTACTCATAGCATCAAGCGATCCAGCGCAAAAGGATCTGCTTATCCGACTCGTTATAAATTTGCTTGAAGATGATAAGGAGAACTGATGGATCAAATCTTACCGCAGCTAAAACCCATCCCTATGAAAGAGCGACTGTCCATTCTATTTGTTAATTATGGCAGGCTTGATGTTATTGATGGTGCTTTTGTTCTGGTCGATAAGAATGGGGTTCGAACTCATATTCCCGTTGGGTCTGTAGCGTGTTTGATGTTGGAACCCGGTACAAGAGTGAGCCATGCTGCTGTGGGTCTTGCTTCAAGGGTTGGCTGTCTGCTTGTTTGGGTTGGCGAAGGAGGTGTACGATTGTATGCGTCTGGTCAGCCTGGTGGCGCGAGGGCAGATCGTTTGTTATATCAGGCCAAATTGGCTTTGGATGATTCGGCCTGATTGAAAGTTGTCCGTAAAATGTATGAGTTACGTTTTAAGGAAAAGCCACCGGAAAAACGCAGTGTTGAACAGTTGCGTGGGATAGAGGGCGCACGGGTGAAAAAGCTGTATCAGCTCCTTGCAAAACAGTACAATGTGAAATGGGTCAGACGGAACTATGACCATAAGAACTGGGGAAGTGGCGATATTCCTAATCGTTGTCTTTCTTCCGCTACAGCATGTTTGTATGGGATATGTGAGGCGGCTATTTTAGCTGCCGGATATGCCCCGGCTGTGGGTTTTATCCATACAGGTAAACCTCAATCTTTTGTGTACGATATTGCAGATATCTT
>CAZDJE010000137.1:0-7924 GCA_964505715.1 uncultured Desulfocapsa sp.
ACTCGTATTCCCCAATTTCAAACCAAAATCTTAGTTTCAGGATACAAACTAAATGTATCATATACCTGCGACGAGGCTAATAGCAAGTCAATATCAGGCGATCAGTAAGGCCTGTTCACCACAGCTTGTGTGCTATTACGGTTGGTACTCTCAACATGGGTATTCTTAAGACCACCAGACAAACAACTAGTTGGCTACTGGTTGTTTATCTGATGCTTTTTTTCACTCCCCTTATGCGCATCCTTTACGGGTATCAGATATGTAAAAGTCATGGGAAAGCAAAACAGAGGCAACGAGTTCAGCCAGCAAAAATCCCGTTAAAAATTCAAAAAATGCGTGTGCTAACAATCTCAAGTGATTATAAATTATTATAACGTTAGTCTTTTCACTAGAGCAGACGGTATCACAGGGCATAAAAAGACATCGTATCGGCCACATACCCTCAACAGAGAGAAGGTGCCAATGAAGATTCTCATTATTGACGGAACCGATTTTGTCGGTGCAGCACTACAACCAGCGCTGCAGGAAATACTCCGTGGCTAAAGACAAAACCTTTACCTACGCCTCCAGCTTTCCCTGCACCCCGCACGAGTTGTACACATGGCACAGCCGTGAAGGTGCTCTAGAACGGCTGATACCACCCTGGGAAAAGACCTCTGTCATTGCCAAACAGGGAGGCATTGCTCCCGGTGGGAGTACCACCCTGAAACTCCATGCCGGCCCCATACCTTACCAGTGGCACGCGCGCCATGTGGAAGACGTTCCCGGCAAGATGTTTAAAGACATTCAGCACAAAGGGCCATTTTCTCTTTGGGAACACAGCCATTTTTTCTATACAGATCCCGAAGGATGCAAGCTTGAAGACAAAATAACATACAGGCTTCCCTGCCACTCGCTTTTGCCTGCCTTTTCAAAGCGTATGGTTGAAGCTATGCTGGAAAGGATATTTACCTATCGACATGCCACCTTACGAGATGACATTGAGCTCCATCAAAAGTATGGCCGCAAACCGATGCGAATTCTTATCACCGGTGCCAGCGGTGTCCTTGGCCGAGCGCTCTGCCCGTTACTGACAACAGGCGGACATGAGGTATGGCGGCTAGTTAGAAGACAACCTGACCTCGCCAAAAATGAAATATTCTGGGATCCTGAAAAAGGTATTTTAGACCCTCAGGCCCTTCCTGAGCTCGACGGAGTAATCCACCTGGCAGGTGACAATATAGGCGAAGGTCGCTGGAGCGATGCAAAGAAACAACGGGTTATTGCCAGCCGGGAGCAGGGGACTGGCCTGATTGCGCGAACCATTGCCGCACTCGATCATAAACCTAAAGTCTTGCTCAGTGCTTCTGCGGTCGGTTTTTACGGTGACTGCCAGGACTGCTGTATGCGTGAGGAAGATACGTCTGGACTTGATTTTATTTCCGACGTCTGTTCCCTCTGGGAACGATCAGCCACACCTGCCGAAGAAGCTGGCATCAGGACTGTTTTCATGCGTATTGGTGTGGTGCTCAGCCCCAAAGGCGGCGCACTACAGCGACTCCTAACCACTGCCCCGGTCGGTTTTTTTAAAGGTTTTGGTTCAGGCGAACAGTACATCAGCTGGATCAGTATCGATGATATGATATCAGCCATGCTCCACGCCCTGCATTGCGACACCCTTTCCGGACCAGTAAACATCGCCGCTCCAAAACCGGTTACCAATGCCGAACTGATGCGCACCCTGGCCACGGTTATTGGCCGCCCCTTGTTGCCGGGTATCCCTGCCCGGATACTGAAAGCGGTGTACGGCCAGATGGCCTCCGAAGTATTGCTTGGCGGGTGTCGGGTTGCAACAGACAAACTGCAGCAATCAGGCTTTACTTTTCGTCACCCCTCCCTGGAACCCGCCCTTAAAACACTTTTGGGGAAAAAACAATCTTAACATCACATCGGTGGTTATAACAGTGAGTTGGAAACTAAAATCAGTACTATTGGCCATGATGACTATCGCCCTTACCTGCGGGTTCCTTCATCATTTGGTTGCCCCAGAAGTACTCAACTTTGAACGACTGCATATCTTTCTCTTCAACCTCTGCAGCGGTGGAACCCTGCTTATCTATTTCACCGAGGATAAACCGCAACTCTCCATACGAGGACAACTTTTTCTCGGCCTAGCCCTTGCTTTTGCCTTTTGCGCCTTTATGCACTGGTACATTCCGGCAATGGTCATTCCCTTGGCCTTGGCGACCCTGTTAGAACAGATCCGAATTCGGCATTTCGGCAGTTGTTTCCCCAGAGCCCTCTTTTCCTCACAAGAAAGTGTAGCTAGAAAATTTCACCAGGCAGCCTTACTCTGTCTCTCCCTAAGTCTAATGATGTCCAGCCCGGTTATTCTTAATTCTGAGTTTCTGCACTGGTTCACCATCGAAAAGCTCAAACTGGATACTTTTTTTCTTGGCTTTTCATTCCCAATTTCCCTGATTTCCATGTCGGTCATTTTTTCACTGATGAAAAACGACGGCGTCCAGATTACTACAGTATTTAAGGAAGCTGCATTCTGGACCATTAATTTGGGCGTTATTATTTTCTTTTTATTTATTCTTGCCGAATTTTTTATTCCTCAGGTGGTGATTGCGACCATTCTTTTTCTGGTAGTTGCATATATTCTCTACCTCTACTGGCAACAGGGGATACGACTCCAGCAGAAAACTTTTCTTACCTCCGGAATCATGTTTTTGCTCATCACTTCAATAACCGGAATTGCCTATATCCTGCTTTCATTCTCCCACTATTACACACCAGAGATCAGCCTCCCACTCCTCAGGATTCATGCATTCACTGCCCTCTACGGATGGAACCTCAGCGGTATGGCCGTGATAAGTCGGCATGCTGATTTCCCGATCCAGCTCCACTCGCAAAAACTAATAATCCTCCATTGGATAACAGTCTGTATTCTTTGCCCTCTTGGGTTTTTTCTCCCGCTTTTTGCCATCCTGGCCATAATTTGTTACTGCTGGCTACTGGTGATACTTTTTTTTAACCACAGCACCGTTGATAAACGGCTGGTTTCTGTTGAAGATGAGGTCCTGCAGGTTCCTTGATCACGTAGTAAATAGGCCTGATTGGATAACATTGCAGATACAAATCAGGCCACCCTATCCCCTCCCCTCTTCTGAATAACATTTTATCTTTTTGATCATGGAATATTCCTTTTTTTGTGTATACTCTTTCATATTGGAGAAATCCAATTCACGCTGAGCCGATACATTGGTTACAAACACAGAGAAATCTTTTTCAAGAATACTTTGCTTGTTAAATATGACATTAACGTTACGACAAAAAACAATTAATCTAATTCTCACCGTCATTCAATATTTAGGATTCGGAATTTTCCTATATCTGTCGCCATGGATGGCAGACGGTTTGCCCCTTCAGTTAATTGAATTTTTAGGTTTTGCACTCGCGATTTGGGCATTAGCAACCATGAACAAAAGCAAGTTCAATATCGCGCCTCAACCCCGTAAAAATGCCACATTAGTTACTTCCGGACCTTATGCAATTATTCGCCATCCAATGTACACTTCTCTTCTTTTATCTTTTACGCCGCTCGTTATAAGCCATTGGGATAATAACAGATTTACTCTTCTTATATTTCTTTATGTAAACTTAATACTAAAATTGCTTTTTGAAGAGAGTTTGCTTATCTCCCATTTTGACAGTTATGATGAATATATGAAGAGGAGTTGGAGGGTTATCCCGAAGATATTCTAAAACCATCAAAAAGGAACTTATCTGTAGCCTTATAAGAGATGGAAGATTTAGAGGGGGATTTAAATAACTTTTTTGACGAATGCAGTACCATTAATTTGCTTATCAAATCTTTCAATACCCTCTGTACGGGGCTGGTGAATATGTTTGAGAGGTATGCAATCTGCCTGGGGCTCAGCTTTTAGTACCTTCGCCATTGCAGAGAGTAACTTTTCCGGAGTAAAAGGTTTTCGTAGGAACTCATCGGCACCAGCAGCCAGCCCCCTTTCCTTTTCCTCTTCAGTGTTGCTAGCCGTCATCATAATAATTGGAGTTTTCTGGTTACCTAATTGAGAAACGAGCTGGTCTGCCAGATCTGTGGAAAAATGCTCTGTTGGTACCTGTCCATTTTCGCAAGAACGGATAATTTTAACAGCGGTCAGTCCATCCATTCCCGGCATTCGTATATCTATTAGGATTCCAGCAAATGGAACTTTTGCCATGGATTGTAATGCATCAAGTGCATTGTCTGTTGCTGTTACTCTGTATCCTTCACCTTCCAAAAGAATAACGACCAGGTCTCGATTTAACTTCATATCGTCTACCAGCAGGATATGTGAGTTTTTAGCGGTGATAATTTGTGTCATTTTTTTAAGGGAAGCAGGATCGTGTGAATAGTAGCAAGCCATATGGCGAAATCACCCTGTTCACCATTTGTCGCTGTGACTTCTATTTTTCTTGCAAGTTCCCCTTCTTTCGTCAAACCAAGGAGTGAGAGAGATCCTTTTATAGCGTGAGCATCCTCTGCAAGTTTTTGCATTTCCCCCTTGCTTAATGCCTTTTCAGCACTCTCCAAAGTAGTGAAAATTGATTGGATCGAGAGCAGAAGCATATCTGATATTTGTTGTGGGGAAAGGTGGTAAATATCGTGCAGGTGTTTAACAATTCGAGATTTTATATCTTCTTCGCCCTTGTAGGACTGTGCCTCGGGATCTTCGTTTTCTTGTTGTTTCTGCTCAGGAAGTTTATCGGTCCCCCCACTAGTAATAAAATGGTCAAGGACAGCATATACTTCAGCCTCTTGAAATGGCTTGGTTAGGTATACATCCATACCAGCTTCGAGGCAGCGCTCCTGATCTTCCAGATAGGCGTGAGCAGTCATAGCGATAATGGCCACATGTCTTCCTCCTATTCGTATGCATAGCGATTCTCGTAATTCCAGTGCCAGTTTTTCTTTGGTAGCAAGTCCTTTTTCACAGTTACGAATAATTTTAGTAGCTGTAATACCGTCCATTTTCGGCATTTGTACATCCATAAAGAGGAAATCAAAATCATTCTCAATCATTTTTTGAAGGGCTTCAATTCCATTATTGGCAATTTGTACCTGATGCCCCTGACGTTGCAATAACGTCTCCAATAAGAACTGATTGGCCTTATTGTCTTCAACAATGAGTATACGTTGAGAAGGCAGAAGGACAAGAGCAGGGGCGGCAATTCTGCTTTGCACCGTAGAACCGGTACAGGGCTCGCCACGTAGTGCCAAGGCAACAGCTTTTAACAGATCATGGCCAATAATTGGCCTTGTGAGACAATGGTATCCTTCGTCCTGGGGACATGGATTACAAGACCATTTTTCTCCTAACGGCATGATACCAATAACAGGCATCTTCGAATTTTCCATCAATGCTGCAGATTGTTCAGAGTAAACCGTTTTTAGATTACCTGGCCTGGAAAAATCCGTGATCAGAAGTTTGTGAGAAGAGTCCTTTAGAATTATCTGGTCATGCTCACTTTGTACCAAATTCGGTCGTCCTGTCTGTACTGTTAGGCCAGCGTTAAGAAGAATGTTTTTTATTAAGTTGGAACAACCAGAAAGCCCGACTGTAAGTAAAATAGGTTGCATACGCTCTTCTCTGGAGAAGATCACAGGATTCTGATGCTGCTTCCCTTTACGTACAGTTACTGTACAGAAACATTCAGTACCTTTCCCAAGTTCACTTTTGCATCCAATTTTTCCATCCATTAACTCACAGAGTTTACGAGAAATGGTGAGGCCCAGTCCACTACCACCATGGTTACGGGTGATACTACTGTCAGCTTGTTGAAATGTGTCGAATATGTGTTTTTGCTGGTCTGGTGAGATACCCACACCCGTATCAATCACTTTACAGTACAACTCAACTGTTTCCTCGGTCTCACTTGTCATCCCGAGCTGCATAATGACGTGGCCATTTTCTGTAAATTTTACGCTATTACTGAGTAGATTCAAAAAGATTTGTTTCAATCGCAATTGATCGCCGATAAGCTTGCATGGAACGTTTGCGTCAACGCTGCATATAAATTCCAGCCCTTTTGTCTCAGCCATCATGGCAATGGTACCGGCAGCTTTATACACAACGTCCGGTAAAGAAAAGGCTTTCTCCTCAAGAATGAGCTGTCCCGCTTCAATCTTAGAAAAATCAAGGATATCATTAAGGAGTTCCAGCAACGATTCTGATGCAATCCTGCTGGTTTGTAAATATTTTTCTTGCTCAACTGTTAACTCTGTTTCCAGGGCCAACTTGTTCATACCGAGCACTGCATTCATTGGAGTACGGATTTCATGGCTCATATTGGCCAAGAAGGCACTTTTTGCACTGTTGGCATCTTCAGCTACTTGTTGTGCCTGGGCAACCTCTTGGTCTTTTTCTATTTGATCCGTGACATCGGTAGCCATGGTCATTACAAGCCGCCTGCCATCGGTATGGTTTCCCAGTGGTGCAACTCTGAAATGCCATATTCTTTCTTGTCCACTACTAGTGTGGATTGTCCATTCACCAAAATCCCTTGTTTTTGCTAGGTCATAGCCAGTATCAATCTGGTTCCTGAGCTCTTCGTGTCGCCCCGGATAAGCCCTCAAGGTCCACTCTTTCACTGTTGGGATATCCTTCTTAGAGTATCCACTAATAGTGTTCCAAGCCACACTGGTCTGTAGAATTTCCCCATCTTCAGCATGAATCATAATCGGCAGAGGGAAGACAGAGATAGCTCGTTTTAACCGTTTTTCACTTTCCTGGAGCTGATACTCCTTTTTTATCTGCTGAGTCTTATCAGTGAATATCATGCCAAGACCACTGCCTACCCGGAAGGCTTTAATTTGCAAACGTATATCCCCAAACTTAGGATGAGGCATAACCTCTTCCAACAACAGTGGCATACCGGTTTTGATAACTTCAAGATACTTATCATAACGGCCGCTTTTTTTGAGGGCAGGGTTAAGCTCAAAGATGTGTTTGTCTAGTAACTCTGCTTTTGTAACTCCAGTTGGAAAAAATGCCAGTGCTGCATCGTTCATTTCATTAAGCGTGAAATCTGCGTTGAAAAGAATCAAACCGTCACTGGCTGACATCATAAAACTTTGAAACTTCGCTTTAGACGCTTGTAAATCTATTTCAGCTTGTTTGCGCAGGTAGAGAGCGTATTTTATTTTTTTTATGGTAACAAAAGCGATCAGTAGTGAGAGAAACAAGCCAATACCGATGGTGAAGGAAAGAGTATAAGTGGTTCTCTTTTCTAAAGAATTCGCCTCTGTAATAAAGCCATCGGCTTTTAATCGCGCATATGCCGTTAGTTCCAGCAAGTTTTGTTCTAAAAGCTGTCCATGATCCTCTTCGTTTTTCATGACAATATCAGCGGCTCTTTTAGCTTGTCCCAGTTGAGCAAGTTTTAGAGTCTGTCCCCGAAGGGTGCATCCGTCGTCATAAATATTTCTGGTGATCCTCGCCATTTCCTGGCCCTCGATTCCAAGAATATTCTTTTGAATAATGTCGAACTGCTCCGAAACCAGTTTTTCTTCTTCGCCCAAACGTATACTTGCTGCATCAATAACAGATTGTTTAGAACTTGCTAGAATGGTGGACATATTTCTATGGATCTTGAGGACACCCAGACTTGCACGCAGTGAAGCATTGGAAACTTCCAGAGGGTGGTAATAGATTGCGGAGGTCAGCTTGCCTAAAGTACTTATTTCAACCCATGAAACGGTACCGATAAAAACAAACATGACAATAAGGAGAGTGAAGGCTGATATGACTTGATTAACAATGATGCCATTTTTGAATGGTGATTTTTTTTTCATGGTTGAGTAAACGAAAGGTCTAAAATCATGCCCCAGAAGAGGTCACGGCAAAGATATGCCAAATAACTTTAAAAGCACTAC
>CAZDJE010000138.1:0-7922 GCA_964505715.1 uncultured Desulfocapsa sp.
TTCAACTGGGGATTTTTGTTTGCAAAAGTGGGGATTTTTAGATTGCAAAAAACATTTTGGGTCGATCCTCAGACTGTTGGTATAATTAAACATTTGGGGTGGACCTGTCATAGAACCCCATACAACTTTCTGGGTTTATGGGAGGTTATGCTGCTTTTCCACTTCCCGAAAATAGGCGGAAAAAATGCGTAAAAACGGGAAGAAAAAAAACCCTATTTGTATATAAAACCAACAGGTTGCTCAAAATCCTATGAAGAATTTTGCCCAAATATTTAAGTTTACCCAATATCAACAACAAAATAACATAAAGAAGACACAACCGAAAAGCCTAGAACTCACTTGACACAATAACCTAAAAACAGTTAAGCTTAATACTCTAAAAACGAACCTGACGTATATTGCTAATAATAGGTATAAAAATGTCAACCCCACAAGAAAGACTTGCCCAGTCTCTAGCCGTTTTGAAAAAAATTCAGGATAAAGGCGTTGTTGCGATTCATACCAGAAATATGACACGTACTCATCGAGAACGTCTGGTCAGCAATGGTTTTATTAAAGAGGTTATAAAAGGGTGGTATGTTCCTGCCCGTCCAGATGAATCTACAGGAGAAAGTACATCTTGGTATGCTTCATTTTGGGCCTTTTGTGCTGGTTATCTTAATTTAAAATTTGGTAATAATTGGTGCCTTTCTCCTGAGCAATCATTGAGTATCCATAGCGGAAACTGGAGCGTTCCTGGGCAACTTCTTGTTCGCACTCCTAAAGGTGGTAATAAGCCAATATTCTTGCTTTATGAAACCTCTATAATGGATGCTCGCCTGAAGTTACCAGATAAACAGGATTTAGAAAGCAAAGACAATATACAAATCATGACTTTGCCTGCTGGTCTAATTTCATGTGCTCCTGGATATTATTCCAATAATTCTGTTGAAGCGCGGGCGGTGCTATCTATGGTTTCTGACGCTTCTCAGATTTTACCCAAACTTCTCATAGGCGGACATAGCACAATAGCTGGGCGGCTAGCAGGAGCTTTCAGAAACATAGGACGAAATGTGATTGCTGATAATATAATTGAAGCAATGAAGGCTGCCGGATATAGCATTACAGAAAAAGACCCTTTTGAAGAAAAGGCAGCTATTATTTTTGGTAAACGAGAGCTTTCTCCATACGTCAACCGAATGCGCATGAGCTGGATAAGTATGCGTGATAGTGTATTGGAGATTTTCCCACACCCCCCCACATCACGAAATGATGTAAATGAATACCTTAAACACGTTGATGATATATATCTGACAGATGCTTATCATTCACTTTCTATTGAAGGGTATCGTGTTAGTGAAGAGCTCATCGAACGTGTTCGCTCAGGAGGTTGGAATCCAGAAGATAACCGTAAAGATAAAGAATACGCGGATGCCTTGGCGGCTCGTGGTTATTGGCAGGCTTTTCAGGCAGTAAAGGAAAGTTTAACAAAGGTTCTGAATGAAAATTCTGCTGGCCAAGTGGCCAATGAGAACCATGCCCTATGGTATAGAGAGCTATTTTCCCCAAGTGTGAGTGCAGGCCTTACTGCCTCATCTGGTCTTGCTGGTTATCGTAACCAACCTGTATATATTCGAAAATCAATGCACGCCCCTCCTCGCTATGAAGCTGTGCGTGACCTTATGCCTGCATTTTTTTCTCTTTTACAAGAGGAAGAAGAGCCTGCTGTAAGGGCAGTATTGGGTCATTTCTTCTTTGTATATATCCATCCTTATATTGATGGAAATGGCCGCATGGGAAGATTTCTAATGAATGTTATGCTCGCCAGCGGTGGGTATCCGTGGACGGTGATTCCACTTGATACTCGTGCTGAGTACATGGCTGCCTTAGAAGAAGCAAGTGTACAAATGAACATAGAACCATTTACCAGATTTCTAACAAGCCTTGTTCAAAAGGGAATGGCATAAGGAAAGAGACGTACTACTCAGCATTTTTTTAATTAAAAGCAGCTTTAAGGATCTTCTGTTTGCAGAAGGTGAAATGGCAACGGAAAACTAACAAATAATCCACTTAAACAATTCTACTATTTAGCCTGGTCCGGCCCCCTTGTGAGGTGGGGCAATATTTACTTTCCACTGATCACACCAGCCACCTTGCTGAAAAGATAATGAAAAATTTATAAACGATACCCCCGAGACACGTATACGCCAAACCCTTTAGTGCTATATAGAGCAATTCTCTTATTATTCAGCTAATCGAACCAAAAGGGGGTCGGTCCGCCGTAATAGCTTAAAATAACATATTATATTGTGTCCACAAACACTTAGAATGAACTTAGCGCAGCACTTTTGGTATCAAAATAGTGGATTTAAGGAAAAACAACAGAGATGCCACGTGCAAAACGACATTACATACCAGGCTGTATTTGGCATATAACTCACCGATGTCATAAAAATGAATTTCTTCTTAAATTTTCAAGAGATAGAAATAGGTGATTGGAGCTACTGTTCAAAGCAAAACAAAGATATGGTCTTGATGTACTGAATTATATAGCCACATCCAACCATATCCATCTGTTGATATCGGATAACGGCAACAGAGAGACTATTCCTAAGTCAATGCAATTGGTAGCCGGTCAGGTTGGGTAAGAATAGATATCAAAATGCGAGATATGATTACGCAACAACTCTGACGCACTTTAAACAGTTGGTTGGAACTTTGAATGATACCAAAGCACTATTGATTCAACAAAAGATGTAAATGTGTAACTTCAGGATACCCTTCAACTGAGCTCTGTTTGTGTTTTATTGACTAAAACTTCATTAAATCCGTCATTCCCGAGTGTAGTTATCGGGAATCCATCCATATTCAAGATGGACCAGAGTCTTTGTTTACCTCCCGATAACTTCACTCGGGAATGAACTGTGCTTTTTGAAAAAGAATTCATTAACAACAACACGCTGAATTGTTACGTAAATATTTTCGAAATGCTTGTTTTAATGCGCTATCACATTTTCTTGTTTTTGTTTCAGTCTTTCAGGAGTAAAGCACGAATCAATCACTTGGCGTCACAAACCCATTACGCACGGCAAAGTTAACCAGGTCGACACTGTTTTTCATATCAAACTTTCTGAGAAGATTCGCACGGTGATGATCAACGGTTCGTGGACTGAGACAGAGCATATTAGCCATAACCTTACTGGTATGTCCTTCAACAACCAAATTAAGGACTTCCCGTTCTCTGTTCGTCAGGGTTTCAAAAGGAGAGCTCTTGTTATTCCTATAGGCCGAAATAACATCATCGGCAAAGTCCTGGGAGAGGAAGGGGGAAAGATATGATTTACCGTCCTGAATACGCTTAATGGCAAGCAGCAACTCCTCATCGGAATCTTCCTTCATCAGGTATCCGTCAGCACCAGCGGACATTGCATGATAAAAATACTGTTTGTTTTTATGCATGGTGAGCATAAGAATCTTGATATCAGGGTATAGCTTTTTCACCCTGCTAACAGCTTCGATTCCCGTCAACTTTGGCATGGAAATATCGAGAATTAAAAGCTGCGGTTGAGTGCTTTTCAAGAATTCAAGAAGTTCCTCGCCATCACCCACCTCACCAACGACCTTCAATGCAGGGTTATTACTGATAAGATTTCTGATTCCATGCCGTATTAAAGCATGATCATCGGCAAGAAGTATGGTGTACTGCGATTGCTCTGTATCCATTTCCCCTTCCATCTAGAATAGGTTACATATCTTATAGCCATGTTAAATGTAGCTGAATTAGCTGAGGAAATCAAGTACTACCGGACAATGATCAGATCCAAAGATGTGCTGACAGATATCAGCATCAACAATTCTTTTCCGACTTTTCTTATCTACGCAGTGATAATCAATCCTCCAGCCGATATTTCTATCCCGCGCCCGACTGCGATAACTCCACCATGAATATTGATCTGCCTCTTTATTTTTTTCGCGAAAACTGTCAATCCAGCCAGCATCGGTAAAATCATCCATCCATGCACATTCTTCAGGGGTAAATCCTGCATTTTTGCGATTCTGACGAGGGTTGGCAATATCAATTTCCTTATGTGCGACATTAAAATCACCACAGACAACAACGGATTTATGGGCGGCCAATCCCTCTGCAAATTTTTGCAGCAGGACATTAAACTCATGCTTAAAGCCCAGTCTGCTTAAGTCATTTTTGGAGTTTGGAAAGTAGCAGTTAATAAAATAAAAGGTAGAAAATTCAAGAGTCAACACCCGCCCCTCAGAATCAAAGCGAGGATCACCAATACCTCTGATTACATTTTCAGGTTTCTGTTTACTATATGTTGCAACTCCAGAATATCCTTTTTTTTCAGCACTGTAGAAATGGCTATGATATCCCGGAAGATCTTGCAGTTCTTCTGGTAACTGCTCAACCATCGCCTTAATTTCCTGCAATCCAATCACATCGGGTGCCATATCCTGCAAGCTTTCCATAAATCCTTTTTTATGTACTGCACGCAATCCGTTCACATTCCAAGAGACAAGCCGCAGGACATCCTTCCCCTTGCTCTTCTTTTTAAGCTTTCTCGGTTTCACTCCAATTTGCAAACAGCTTGTCCCAAGTACACAATGGTCGCAATGCGGCGCCACTGGCCGACATGTCCCCTGTCCAAAGGCGACCAAAAGTGAATTTACAGGTATCCAGTATTTTTCAGGAAGCTTTTTACGAAGAGCCATCTCCGTCTGTTCCGGAGTTTTGGTATCAACATAGCCCCAGATATTCATAATTCTGTGCACATGGGTATCAACGCAGATAGCAGGAATCCCAAAGGCTTGCGCAAGAACAAGATTGGCGGTTTTTCTCCCCACCCCTGGAAGTGTCAATAAATCCTCCATGGTGTCCGGTACTTTAGAATCAAAATCGGCTGCCATTTTTCCGGGTAGAGCAGCAAGATATTTTGCCTTATTTTTGTAAAAGCCCACCGGATAAATAATCTTTTCCAACGATGCTACATCCAGTTTTGCTAGCCCCGCAACACTCCCTGCCTTTTTAAACAAGCGCTCGGATGCCTTTGCCGTTACTTCATCCTTGGTTCTCGCTGAAAGTATTGTCGCCACCAGTACTTTAAATGGATCTTTCGTCTGCACAGCGATTAAATCCACAACCGGGACCTTATAGTCGGCAACCTCTTTTTCGAGAACTTCTAAAAATATATCTATATTCATCGTTTCCTGTGGGTAGAGAATTTCTAATTTTTGACATTTTAACGGGTTCCTCTCCAGGAAACAAGCAAAGGATGATAATCCTGTTTGCACAAACGGCTCCTCACCGTTAAGATACAACTATCATGAAAACAATTGATTCAATCCTACCACTTCCTGCCACCACTAAAGAATGCGAAGCGCGCGGCTGGCATGAGCCTGATATTATCCTTGTCACAGGGGATGCCTATGTGGACCACCCTTCCTTTGGCGTTGCACTCATTGGCAGGTTGCTGGAAAGCAAAGGATTCCGCGTAGCCATTCTGGCTCAACCTCGCTACAATAACAATGCTGACTTTAAGCAATTTGGCAGACCTCGCCTCTTTTTTGGGATCACCGGTGGTAATCTCGACTCTATTGTTGCAAACTATACGGGCAATGGAAAGGTACGGGAAAAAGACTCCTATTCACCTGGAGGCAATCCCTGGTTTGGAAAAAAGAGGGAAAAGACTGCCAGACGACGGCCCGATCGGGCATCCATGCTCTATAGTAACCTTGCCCGTTCGGCTTACAAGGATGTCCCCATTATACTCGGTGGGGTAGAGGCGTCTCTACGCCGTTTTGTTCATTACGACTATAAACAGAAAAAGTTGCGCGGCTCACTGCTCAGTGATGCAAAGGCTGATCTTCTTGTCTATGGAATGGGTGAACAGGCTGTGATTGAAATTGCAGAACGACTGAACAACAGCCAAAACCTTTCAAACATCGCCGGAACCTGTGAACGATTAAGCGAAAACCTCTTCCAGGAACGCTACGCCGAAGAAACACAGCAGACTATCCTGCTCCCCTCCTGGCAGGATATTCAGGAAAAAAATGCGCTGTTTCTAACAGCTGAAAAGACAATAGATGCCCAGGCAAGAAGCTATGCCGACAAGCAATTAATCCAAAAACAGCAAAGTTCATGGATTATTCAGCAGCCACAACCGCCACAACTGAGTAGTGCTGAGATGGACAGTCTCTACGAACTGCCGTATACCCGCTCTGAGCACCCTCTATTTCCGAACGTTCCCGCTGCTCAAATGATTCAACACTCTCTTACCACGGTTCGCGGATGCTCTGGAAACTGCTCCTTCTGTGCCATCACCAGACACCAGGGACCTGCCATTACCAGTCGCAGCAAGCAATCTCTTCTTCGAGAGGCTGTGTCAGTCAGCAGTATGAAAAATTTCACCGGCACCATCAGTGATCTTGGCGGCCCCACGGCCAACCTCTATGGCGTCTCCTGCCGCATTGGTTCGTGCAAAAAACATGACTGCCTTTTCCCAAAAGTATGTAAAAATCTTCTGGTTGACGAAAAAGCCTTTCTATCACTGCTTCGTGAAGTATCCGCTCTCCCTGGAATTCGTAATGTCTTTATTTCCTCCGGTCTGCGTCTTGAACTCCTCTGTAAAACGCCAAAGCTTTTCAAAGAGATCATCCGCTCCCATACTCCCGGTACTTTAAAAATTGCCCCGGAACACACTGAGCAGGAAGTACTTGATGTTATGCACAAAGAGTCAAGTGATCAATTGCTAAAATTCTTGGAACTTGGCCGTAAAATCGGTCGCGAACTCAACAAAAAAGCCATTTTTAGCCCCTATATTATTTCAGCACATCCTGGATGCAAAGAATCACACACTGCCAATATGGCAAAAACGCTAAAAAAGTTGGGTCTTGAATTACGACAATTTCAAGATTTTACCCCCACTCCCGGAACCCTTGCCACCGCCATGTATGTCACCGGATTACACCGTGACAGTGAAAAACCAATTTTTGTGGCTCGTGGACAAGGCGATCGCATGAAGCAACGAAAAATCTTGGAACGCCAACTGCAAGGTTCACCCAAAGCTCAACGCCCAAAAACTCATAAAACAGAAGAAAAGAAGTATCAAAAATCTCCGATTAAAAACAAAAAAAATAAGCGCCGTTAACAATAGTCACAGTAATTCCTTTCCACAGACGTCTGCCCCCGCAGGACACTTCCAATACTATCCTAATCTCATTGCCTATTATTTCATCTTTTGGGTTAAATCAATTTCCTTACCAGAGGAGGTTGAAATAACATTGAGGCAACTCTTCCGGAAAACACTCCCAAACTGGATCAAAATAGCATAAAAAAAGGCAGATTGTGAAATTACCACAACCTGCCTGCCTATCAGTAAGTGCGACCGCACTTATATATCAACCACTTCAACCGCTTTTCTTAGGTGCAGCTTTCTTGGCATCGTCGACGCTACCTGCGTCGGATTTAGTCCCGCCTCAGCCACTGCCTGCCGGTTCTTTTTTCATTTCAGACTTTGCTTTGTCTACAGCTTCTCCAGCCTTATCTTTAGCTTCATCAACATGCTTTTTGACGCTAACTGCGTCATCTTTGGTTCCGCCTCAGCCGCTTGCCGCGGCAGGTTTTTCAGTGCTAACTGCACTGGGCTTGTCGCCACCTCAACCGCTGGCCCCGGCACTACCCGGAACGGCAACACCGCCGCCAGCCAACAGGCCGACAACACCGATTCCAGCAAGAACCTTCTTCAGTTCCTTTGTGTCCATGGTTAATTCTCCCAAATAAAGGATATGCCCTTTTTCCATTAAAAAAGGCAGGATAGATTCAGCCTGTATAGACTGCACTTCACAATAAGAAATCTTATCACAATCTATCATACTGTGTCAAAAGAATTCCATTCAACATTTTCCTTACATATCAAACTCATCGGATG
>CAZDJE010000139.1:0-7841 GCA_964505715.1 uncultured Desulfocapsa sp.
TCAGCGGTGAACATTATTGTTGTTGGTCCTGTGATTGTTGAAGTTATGGCTAAAGCCGGATATCCAGAAATTCAGGGAGCTCTTGTTTGTATTGTTGGTTTTTTGATCGGTTCAGTAACTCCACCATTGGGTGTTGCCTATTTTACCTCTGCTACTATCGCCAGAGCCAGTCTGGAGAGCGTTGCCGTAGCAATGTTGCCATACCTAGTCTCATTGTTTTTCCTGTTATTTTTACTCGTAGTTGTTCCAGACATTACAATGTGGCTTCCCACATATTTAGGCTTTGTTAATTAAATCAGAGGAAGGTTTGATGATTAATTTAATCGTAATTCTCGATGGCTGGATGAGAAAATTTTTGGCTGCGTTTTGCATGTTCATGTTGTTTTTGATGGTTGCATTTACAGATTATACAGTTGTTATGCGCTATGTCTTCGAAAACCCACCCGTTTGGGGGGATTTACTGACAGTTCTTAGCAACATCTGGCTCGTTTTTATCGCCCTTTCGCTTACTGTGAGAGAGAAGGAACATATTGCACTCAATGTCATTTATTCAAGACTTCCACTTAAGGTCGGTTTTGCTATTCAGCAATTCTGGACACTTACTATTTGCGCACTAGGACTTGTCATTTGCTACTATGGACTTGAAGTTGTAGCTAAAATGGGAGGCAAGTATTGGGAAATGTGGCATTTTGCTTGGGAGGACTCAACGCTTGTGTTCAAGCCTAACTATATGCCGAAAAGTTATGCAATGGTAATTCTTCCCTTAGTTGGGGCTCTTATTAGTGCTGGCGCTATCGCTGCAATAGTTGAAGATTTTGTTCGACTGAAAAATGGTGTATTCAAAGTTGCCGGCGGAACAGGGTCCTCTGATTAAATCTTTCATAACAATATAATGTAGCTTTTTATACATGGTGGTGAGAAATTCGCGTTACTTATAAGGCTTTCTCCTACCTAAGCATTTGGCTAAGTAATTATTCTTATAGACAGAACGTTTGAAACTGTTCTTATGCGCAGATAGCATGTATGCGTTGGAACTTTCTCATAACTCTGGAAATTCGATCTTTGCTTGCGCCAGTAAAGTACGAAAAAGGAAAGATCTAGATATGAAACCGTTTACTATACAGGTATCCGAAGAAACGCTTGAGTATATTCGTCACAGAGTCGCTGAGTTTCCATGGCATGAAATGCCCGTAGATGGTGGCTGGGATTATGGTACCAATCTGACTTACATGAAAGAGCTTTGCTCATATTGGGTCAATGATTATGACTGGAGAAAACAAGAAGAAGCAATGAACAAGTTTTCGCATTTCAAGGCTCCTGTTGATGGCGTTGAGATGCATTTTATTGTGGAAAAGGGTAGTGGCGCAACCCCCACCCCACTGCTTATCAGTCATGGATGGCCCGGGTCATTTGTCGAAAGCATGGGGATTATAGAACGGCTCGCTCACCCCGAACGATTTGGCGGCGATGAGAAAGATGCCTTTGATGTAATAGTTCCCTCACTTCCGGGATTTGGTTTTTCAGGCAAGGTCTCCCGCCCTTACGGACCTCGAAAAATGGCTGACGTACTCAATAGTTTGATGGTTGATGTTCTGGGTTATAAGAATTATGTCGCCCATGGTGCTGACTGGGGCTCTGCCATTTCAAGTTGGTTGGGTTATGACCACGCAGAGAATTGTGACGGTATCCATATCTGCTTCCCGACCATGCGCCATATTGATGGTCCCCAGACTCCTGAAGAAGAGGCATGGGCAAAAGAATGTGAGGTCTCACCACGCGTTGTTTCCCAGGATGGGTATCGCACCCAGCAGGCAACAAAGCCACAGACCTTGAGTTATGCGATGATGGATAGTCCTGTTGGTGTTGCAGCATGGATTGTAGAAAAATTTCATGCATGGTCCGATATTGAAAACGATGATGTGGAAAGTTCCCATACAAAAGATGGAATGCTGACCAACATCATGGTCTATCTTGTAACCAAAAGCTTCAACACCTCTACCTGGATTTATTATGGCAGACGGGAAGAAGGCGGCCGTATATTAGGTACCAAAGAGCGGCCGCGTGTTGAGGTGCCGACAGCAGCGGCAATGTTTCCGGCAGAAAGCTTTCCATGGCCACCTCGCTCATATGCAGATAGGCTCTATAATATCGTCCAGTGGACGAAAATGCCACGGGGCGGACATTTCTCTTCGCTTGAAGAACCTGAGTTACTTATGGATGATATCGTAAAGTTTGCTCGATCACTACGCTAGATAACAGATCATGGAAGAGAGTCGATATAGCCGACAATTAAATTGTAGTTCCACATTCAGTCAGGCTGCACTTTCCGGCGCAACTGTTCTTGTAGCCGGAATGGGTGGTCTTGGTTGTTCAGCTTCCATGGCGCTTACGGCAGCTGGTGTGGGCACCTTAATCTTATGTGATCATGACACTATATCGATATCAAACCTTAATCGTCAGCTGCTCTACAGAGAGACAGATATAGGTAAGAAAAAGGTCAATGTTGCCCTTGACCGACTGCAAGAAATTAATGGTGATCCTGACTTTATTGCTGTGGATGGACGATTTAATGAACGGCTGTTACCATCATCGGTAAAACCACAGCTCATTCTCGATTGTTTGGACAACTTACCAGGGCGCATTGAATTAATTGCTTATGCTGTGAAAAACAATATCCCTCTTGTACATGCTGCTGTTGATGGGTTTATGGGGCAATTATCTGTTTTTATTCCTCAAAAAAGTGCCTGTCCAGTGTGCAGTCTCACAGGAGATATGGAGCTAGATGATACTCCAATCCCATCCTTAGGAGCTTGCGTTGCTATTATGGCTGGATTACAGGCGACTGAAGCGATAAAAATCTTTACAAATTCCGGCGACCTTTGCATCAACAAATTTATGTTTTTTGATGGACTGACTTGCAGAATCGAGATCATGGATATTGAACGAGATCATAACTGCATTGCCTGCTCACAAACACACCTTGAATAACGATGAAAATAGTACTCAAGATCAACGGCACAATGAAAAGATATTTTCCGGCTATCGAGTATCAGCTCAGCCTTGGGAGGGGCGCAACACTCGCAGATCTCTATGATGAGCTTGCAAATGTTGCGGGTACTGATATTTCACCGGCAGTATGGAACCATACAAAAAACAGGCCGAGAGGGCCTGTTATAATGCGCTCTGAAGCAGGGGTGTTAAAAAATGAAAATGAACCTTTATATAACGGGCAGACCTTAGAGTTTAAACGGTTTCTGGTTGGAGGATGACAAAATGATTAATGGATATTCAGGACAAATTTTACGTGTGAATCTGAGCACAAAATCGTGTGCAACTGAACCAATAGATTCAGTAAAAGCGCGTAAATTTATTGGTGGTGCAGGGTATGGCGCTGAGATTTTATATTCTGAGCTTAAGGCTGGGATAGACCCGCTGGGCCCTGAGAATAAACTCGTGTTTGCAACCAGTCCGCTAACATGCAACGTAGTTGCGGGTGGCGGCAGTATTATTACTGTCTGTTTTAAATCGCCGTTAACTGGAGCTTGGGGTGAATCCCGATGCGGGAGTAATTTCGGTCCTGATTTACGTAAAGCTGGTTTTGATATTATCATTGTTGAAGGGAAATCCGCCACTCCTGTGTATCTAGCGGTGACCAACGGGGAAGCACGATTAGAAGATGCAACCAATCTTGTGGGTAAAGATGTCTATGAAAAATCTGATTTCATCGAGAATGCAGAAACGGTTAATGGCAAAAAGCCCACCGTGATGTGTATTGGTCAGGCCGGAGAAAACCTTGTCTTATTTGCCTCCATCATGGCACGAGATCGAGCCGCCGGACGTAATGGCGGTGGCGCGGTTATGGGGTCGAAAAACATTCTTGCTGTTTCTGTATCAGGGACAGCGAAGCCCAACCACGCAAGTGCTGAAGGCTTTCGGGCTGCAACCAAAGACGCCATTACAACTGTCAAAAATAGTGAAATGCGGGATGGTTTTAATGAGTTTGGAACCATTGGTGATATGCCGGCAAATGATGAAGATGGTGACTGGCCATCAAAAAACTGGCGCTCCAATAGTTGGGGTGAGGGGGCGAGGTTATTTGATGAATTTCAGGAAAACAACCTTGTTAAGGCGAAAGGTTGCTACTCAGGTTGTCCTATCGGCTGTGCCCGTGTCTGCGAAGTAAAAAAAGGAAAATACAAAACACCTGTTCATGAGGGTGGAGAGTACGAAACTATCAGTGTTTTCACCTCATCTCTGCTCAACAAAAATATAGACGTCGCTGTGCACTGCGATTACCTCTGCAACAAATGGGGAATAGATACTATTTCAGCAGGTGCCATGATCTCTTTTGCCATGGAATGTTATGAAAAAGGTATCGTAACCAAGACGGATGTTGATGGTATAGACCTTACGTGGGGGAATAGCGAGGCGTTACCCCTAATGCTTGAGAAGATCGTTTTCAGACAGGGCTTCGGTGATATTCTTGCTGATGGTGTTAGAAAAGCAGCTGAAAAACTTGGCGGTGGATCTGAGAAATTTGCTATTCACGTAAAAGGATTGGAAGGTCCGGCCCATGATCCGCGTTCTGGAAAACTTCTCGGAATAGCATATGGTACAGCAAATCGTGGCATGTGTCATATCCACCCCTTAGAAGGAATGGCTTATGATCGTGGCAAGATGGATTGGGGGATGAAGGCACATGGAGCACGGGATCCTGAAACTATTGATCGTTGGGATGAAAAAGGAAAAGGTGCAGATTGTGCTCTTCTTCAACGTGGTTTAATCCTTCCAGATATTCTATCTACCTGTAAGTTTATGAGCTACGCAGGACTTAATCCAGAGCATTGGGCACAAATGCTTGCGGAGACTACTGGCTGGGATATAGATGCAAAAGAACTCATTCAGGTTGGCGAACGGGTACATAATATTCAGCGGCTCTTCAATGTCCGCGAGGGATTGGGGCGCAAAGATGATATGCTGCCCAAAAGAATCCTTTCTCTTCCAGAATTCGGTGTCTATAAGGATAAAAAAGATTGTGTTATCAGCGACTATGATGCCTTGTTAGACGAATATTATGAGGCTTGTGGCTGGGATGTTGAAACCGGTGTACCAAGTAAAAGAAAATTAAAGGAACTTGGATTAGAAGACTACAAGTAGAATCCTTCAAGTATACAGAATGACAGCTAGTATGCTAGGGGATTGTTCGAGGGGGTACTTTTTGTCGCAGATCTAGGTATGTGGTAGAATAAGCACAGCCATATAAATAATATTGCTGTCATTATTTTATCAACATAACAACGAACTGAGGTGAAAGGGCATTTTCGAACAGCCTACAAGCCTGTATAACAGGTATGTTGTTAGCCGCTACCTGCTGGTCATTCTTACGAAAAATTCGAAAAATACTTCTTAAGACAATGCAATCACTCAAATACCTCTACCATTATGGCATGGGACCTTCTTCCAGCCATACCATTGGCCCCAACAATGCAGCCCAAAAATTTAGGGCAAAAACCAAAGAGGCAAAATCCTACAAAGTTAGCCTTTATGGTAGTTTGAGCTTAACAGGCAAAGGGCATCTCACTGACAAGGCTATAATCAATGCTTTTGCCCCTGTTTCCTGTGAAATTATCTGGTGTGATAATGAATTGCCTTACCATCCTAATGGCATGAAGTTTGAGGCTTTAAGTAATGATGGGCAGGTTATAAAAGAATGGACGACCTTTAGCATTGGTGGTGGGGAGTTGCGTGATGAGGAAGGAACAGCCAGCGAGCACGCTTATATTTATAAGCAAAAATCAATGGATGACGTGCTTGAGTGGGCCAGCAATTCCGGTAAGCCTATCTGGCAGCTGGTGGCGGAGGTCGAAGACGAAGGATTTATAGATGAGTACCTAGCCGATATTTGGCAGAAAATGCAGCAATGCATCAACACTGGTTTGAAAAAAGAAGGAGTGTTGCATGGTGGCCTCAAACTTCCCAGGAAGGCAAGGGATTTTATAGTCCAGGCTAGGCGTCTAAAAGGGATAGAGGCCCGTACAGGCATTCTCTCTAGTTATGCCCTAGCGGTGTCTGAAGAAAATGCAGATGGCGGTTTTGTGGTAACCTCTCCCACTTGCGGTTCTGCAGGAGTTTTGCCAAGCGTGCTCTATTATTATTCTTTTGAGAAAGGTCACAGCAATAGAAGTATTTTGAATGCGATGGCCACAGCCGGAGTTATTGGTAATCTTGTTAAAGAAAATGGTTCAATTTCCGGTGCTGAGGTGGGGTGTCAGGGGGAAGTTGGAGTGGCATGCGCCATGGCCGCTGGGGCAGCTACTCAATTAATGGGTGGATCTTCACGACAAATAGAATACGCAGCAGAAATGGCTCTAGAGCACCATTTGGGCCTTACTTGCGACCCAATTCTAGGTCTTGTTCAAGTACCATGTATAGAGCGTAATGCTTTTGCTGCCGTAAAATCAATCGCTTGCGCTGACTATGCTCTTCTCACTGACGGCAGGCATTTGGTCTCGTTTGATAATGTTGTCAAAACCATGAAGAAAACCGGTCACGATATGCTTTCCCTTTACCGCGAAACATCTTTAGGCGGACTTGCCGCTTCCTATTCTGAATTTCAAGAATAAGTTGAGGAACATGAGCGAATCCCCTCTTATTATAGCCGCTATTCTTATGCCATTAAATATCCGCTAATTACCTTGATAATCACTATCAAGAAATGAAAACAAAAAACATATTTAGGTAGAGTGTGAACAAAAAAACAAACCGGTCTAAATAAAGTCCTAAATACTATATGCAATGGAAAAACAAAGGTAGCTTTTGAAAGCCCTAGCATGCTGTGGATGCTCGATAGATTTTCGACAGATGTTGGAGATCGGGGGACACTGAGATCAGGGGACACAATGCCTATTTATTGTTTGCTCTGAAATAATATGGTATTGTCATAGACATGGCACGTATAGCAAGAATAGTAATCCCAGGTTATCCCCATCATGTCACTCAGCGTGGTGTTCGCTCAATGGATATTTTTACCTCTGATGAATGCAGGGTACAATATCTTCAGTTTGTGAGGGAACAGTGCCGCAAGCATGGTCTCCATATCCTCTCATATTGTCTGATGAGCAATCATGTCCATTTTGTTGCAGTACCCGAAGGAGAAAAAAGTCTGGCTCTTGCCATTGGAGAGGCCCATCGCCTGTATACTCGTATGGTTAACTTTCGTGACGGCGTTAGGGGATATTTATTCCAAGGGCGTTTCTTTTCTTGTCCACTGGATCAGCAATATTTACTGGCTTGTGTACGATATGTTGAACGTAACCCTGTCCGAGTTATTGACAATATCAATCATGCCTGGGACTACCCCTGGTCGAGCGCCAGGTATCATGCAGGGTTTGTTGAAAGAGACCCATTGCTTGGCAGTCGAAAACAGCAAAAAACCTATTCTAAATTCCTGTCGGAAATAGGAAATTGGCAGGAATTCTTAGCATCTTCTCAGGATGATATGGAAAAATTACGTGAAAAAACTCGGACAGGTCGACCGTGCGGTGATGAATTATTTGTGGACCAGATAGAAAAGATAACGGGGCGCATTCTGCGTCCCCAAAAGCCTGGGCCAAAAAAAGAAACAGATATTGTCGGTCCACAGGAGATACCCTTTGAAACATAGCCTAAGTGAAATGATACCCAATAAAGCTAAGGCTATAATGCTTGCCCGCAGACAATTGTCTGAATTTTGTTTTTCTTACTATGGCAAGAGCACAGTTTTTTTTATGATGTGAATAAGCGTATGGGGCGTTTTATGATGAATGGCATATTATTGAATGCTGGATTTCCTGCCATCAATC
>CAZDJE010000140.1:0-1337 GCA_964505715.1 uncultured Desulfocapsa sp.
AGAAGAGATGCGATTTCTCCAAACATTAACGAAATAGCAAGCCCCTGGAAAATTGGATCGGCAAGAATTACCGATGCACCAACCATCACCGCAAGGGCAGTCAGCAGCATGGGACGAAAACGAACAGCACCCGCCTCAACCACGGCCTCGGCAAGCGGCAGACCATGACTGATTCGCAACTCTATAAAATCAACAAGAATAATGGAATTTCGTACCACAATCCCGGCACCGGCCATAAAACCGATCATGGAGGTGGCGGTAAAAAACGCCCCAAATGCCCAGTGAGCCGGCAGAACTCCAATCAATGAAAAAGGAATGGCAGCCATCACCACAAGCGGCGTATAGTAATCCTTAAACCAGCCAACCATCAGCATATAAATAAGAATCATCACCACACAGAAGGCAAGGCCAAGGTCACGAAAAACCTCCAGAGTAATATGCCACTCCCCATCCCACTTCATTGATGGCTGTACATTGGTAAAAGGCTGGTTCAAATTAAAGATCTCAACCTTTTCTCCACTGCCACCAAAATCAGCAGGATTCAGCTCTGCCAGCCGTTTATTCATGTCAAAAATTGCATAAACCGGACTTTCAACCGTTCCTGCCACATCGCCCGTCACATAAATAACAGGTTTTAAATTCTTGCGATAAATGGGCTGTTCTACTGGAATTCCATCCACTTTCACCAACTCACGCATGGGAACAAGGGGTGCCGCAGGATCCATTGCAGAGCGCAAACCAATATTGAGCAGAGCCTCGGTGGATACGCGCATGGAACGGGGCAACTCGAGTAGAATATTGATATTTTCTTTGTCACTGGGCTGGTGAAAAATATCGATGGACATGCCCTGCATCCCTATCTGGACTGTCCGGCTAATCTCTCCTGCTGAAATATGGTTGAGCGCCGCTTTTTCCTTGTCAACGGTTAGTACCAGTCGACTGCGATCAGCCTCCCGATACCAGTCCACATCAACAACCCCTTCAGTGGATTCATAAATATCCTTTACTGCAGCGGCAAGTTTTACTCGTGCCTCCTCGGTGGGCCCATAGACTTCAGAGACTAGTGTCTGGAGAACAGGAGGCCCGGGAGGAACTTCGGCAACAGCCACGGCTGCACCATATTTGGCGGCAATCTCAGCAATGGCCGGACGAACCCGTACCGCTATATCATGGCTCTTTAAGCTACGCTCATGCTTAGGGAGAAGATTCACCTGAATATCAGCAACCGTTGGTCCCCGACGCATAAAGTAATGGCGTACCAGGCCATTAAAGTTATAGGGAGAGGCTATACCTGCATAGACCTGATAATTCACCACCGCTGGATCATGCTTGATAAC
>CAZDJE010000140.1:1437-7815 GCA_964505715.1 uncultured Desulfocapsa sp.
GCGATGCTCATCATCGATTTATTTTGACTGGCTGGCAGACGGATATGACGGACAATGTTTTCAACCACCACAATGGCATCATCTACCAAAATTCCTATGGAAAAGATCAGTGCAAAGAGGGTGATGCGGTTCAGTGTATATCCATAGAGATAAAAAACCATCAATGTGAGCGCCAGGGTGGAAGGGATGGCCAGCATCACCACCGTCGATTCGCGCCACCCCAGAAAAAAGAGGATAAGAACAGCCACACCAAAAACTGCAATCCCCATATGGAACAGCAATTCATTGGATTTCTCAGCTGCAGTCTCTCCGTAGTTCCTGGTAACAGCAACGGAGATATCGGCTGGAATCAATGTGCCCTTTAGGCTATCCACCTTCTCAAGCACTTCATCCACCACACTCACAGCGTTGGATCCTGGTCGTTTAGCAATGGAGAGGGTAACTGCTGCCTCTTCGCTATGGCCACCGGCCTTCCCAAAAAGAACGTAATTATCAGGTTCCTCCGGCCCGTCAAGAATCGTTGCAACTTCCGACAGGTAGACCGGACTGCCACCATACACTCCCACT
Organism: uncultured Desulfocapsa sp.; assembly: GCA_964505715.1. Classification (GTDB taxonomy): domain Bacteria; phylum Desulfobacterota; class Desulfobulbia; order Desulfobulbales; family Desulfocapsaceae; genus Desulfocapsa. The sequence goes on from CAZDJE010000140.1 coordinate 2,005, forward strand.
ACGATACGACCGATTTCCCGGCTACTTTCCAGAAAGGTTCCAGTCTGTAGGAGTATCTCCTGATTCATTGCCGTGATTTCACCACTGTAACTCTGCTGATTTGCCTGCTTTAAAGCTGGAATTAATTGCGATACGGTAAGATTACGAGAAGCAAGGAGTAGTGGATCAAACTGGATACGGACCGCTCTTCTGGTGCCGCCAATCAACGTGGTCTCGGCCACATTATGGATACTTTTTACAGCATCATCCACCTCTGCTGCCAAACGGCGCAATGTGTAATGACCATATTTTCTTGAATGAAAAGTAAGTGCCAGAATGGGAACATCATCAATAATATGCGGTTTTACAAGAGGTGGAGAGACACCGTGGGGAATGCGGTCAAAATTAGTGGCCAGTTTCTGATTCAATCTCACAATGGAGCTGTCCAGATCCTCTCCCACATAAAAACGCACCACCACCAAACTCTGGCCTGCCATGGAGGTGGAGTAAATATATTCCACTCCAGGGATCTCATAGAGCAGCTTTTCCATGGGAATGGAAATACGCTGTTCCACCTCTTTTGGGGTAGCACCCTCCATGGAGACCATAACATCAATCATGGGGACTTTGATCTGCGGCTCCTCTTCACGAGCTAACAGAATGAGTGCCATTATCCCAAGCAGCATGGAGGCCAGTATGCCAACTGCCGTCAGTTTGGAATCAACAAAAGCTGCAGCCATTTTTCCGGCAAAACCCGGATGTTCAAATTCCTCGCTTTTCATCAGAATGTAACATCCACAGGTTGGCCATCCTGAAGTTTTTCGTTATTTTTGATAATAACCAGATCTCCGGGATCAAGGCCCGATATAATTTCCAGCTCACCATCATAGGACGCCCCACTCTTAACAAGTCGCATCCGGGCAATTTTTTCTTTTTTATCAACCACAAAAACGACTTCCATCTGTCCCTTTTGAAGAACTCCTGATTCACTGAGCATCATTGTGGTTTCACCACTTCCCTCAAGTCCGATACGGGCAAACTGGCCCACCCGAAGATCCGGCCCGGAGAGGATATTGATTTTCACAGGAGCTGTACGGGACATGGGATTGGCAGAAGGAGCAACCTCCGCTACTTCCCCTGTCAGTATAAGTTTTGCAGCTGGAATTTCAACGGAGAGAGTATCTCCGACGGCAACCGTTAACAACAGTGCCTCGGGAACCTGGGCTAAAACCTGCAAGTGATCACCATTTTCCAACTGTAATAAGAGTTTACCAGGAGATGCCAGATCCCCAATATTAGCAATTTTTGCTGTGATTGTTCCGGAAAAAGGTGCCGTGATAGTGGTATAATCCAGCATGGTTTGTGCTTCTTTATACGCAGCTTCGGCGATACGGGTGACATCCATCATGGATTTGACAGTTTCCTGGGTGGAGGCGCCCTGTTTCTGAAGTTTATTTTCACGGGCCAGGTTGCGACGCGCCTGAGACAATTGCGCTTCAGCCTGTAGTACCTTGGCTGAAATTTCTCCCGCACTGATCTTCACCAGAAGATCCCCTCGCTCTACTTTGGAACCAAGGACAACTGGAAACTCAATAATCTGGCCTGAAATCAAAGCTGAAATGGAGGCCCTTTCCACGGCCTCAAGAGTTCCGACAACCTCGATACGAGAACGTACCCGTTCCTCGGTTACCTCATCCACTTCAACGGAAACGGTCGCCAGAGGAGGAGGCTCGGATTGTGGATGCTCTTCCTGCTTACAACCTGGTAGAAAAGCTACCCAAGAGAGGAGCAGTGCCCCGTATACCATACTGTTCCAGTTCATGCCCTACTCTCCTTTTTCCTGGTCATTTTCAAACTGCGGAAGCCCCATGGCCCGCCGCAAATCTGCTGCTGCTACTTTGATATTCGCACTAGCCACACTTTGCCTGACACGAGCATCTGTGAGCCGCATTTCAACATCAACAAGATCGGAAGAGAGGATTACTCCCTCCCTAAATCTGCTTCTGCTGAGACGAGCACTTTCTTCTGCCTGCTCAACCATTTTATGTGTCACCTCAAACCGCTTCACCGCTTGGCGATGACTCAGATCAGCCTGTTTCACCTCAAGATCCATACCAAGCTCGCTCTTTACCCGCTGCTCCCGAATAGTCAACAGAACAGCCGTGGCCCGTGCTACATCGGATGAGGTTCGCTTTCCTTCAAAGAGACGATAGTTCACTTTCACTCCAGCCATCCAGGAATCACCGGAACCCTCCCTGACAAAACCCTTATCATACTGATATGATGCAAAGCCATCTACAGTGGGAAGATTGCCACCACGGGCTACTGCCAAATCAGCAACTGCTGCCTCTTCAGCATAAGCAAGACTCTGAAGCTCCGAACGGGCAGCATAGGATCGTTCCTGTGGCACGGCCTGCAAACACTCCCGGGTGGCATCAATAAGCACACTGCCATCTTTTAAACCAAGCAGGTTGAGAAATACTTTTTGAGAGAGCTCCAAAGCATGCTCTGCCAAAATAAGATCCTCACTTGCACTGGACTCCTGTACTTCAAGGTTCAACAAATCCGCCTTGAGAAGATCCCCCGCCGTGTAACGTGCCCTGGCAACTGCAAGAGAGGCACGAATAGCCTCAACGGAGGCCTGACGAGCCGCAAGCATTTCCTCTGCCTGCACCATGGTCTGAAAGTTTTTCACTACCTCAAAGGCAAGACGGGCGTGGATCGCATCACGCTCCGTACCAGCCCTGGAAACTCCTGCCTCAGCTGCCTCAACCCCTGCTTGATCACGGCCGCCATTGTAGAGGCGATACTCAACTCCGGCAGATAGATTCAACGCATCCGTGCGGCCGGGATCATTAAAATTAATGGAAGAATCAAACGTTCCCTGATTAAGAATATTACCAAAGGAATACATTGGATTATTGGTCTGTCCATACTGAGCCGAAATATCCACATTCGGATAGTAGCCAACTCGTGCCCGATCGACACCCGCCGCAGCGATATTTATGCGCTGCAGGGCTACACGACTATCGGGACTGTTGGCAAGTGAAAACGCAACACTATTTCGGGCAGTCCACACATCAGGGACCACAGGAACATCTTGAGAAGCAGACACAACGAGCGGCTTTACAAAAAAGAATAAGAACAGAAGAGCATAGCGCGGATTAATCATAAAAAGACTCTTTCGTATGGGGAAGAAATGATTTGTGTTTGAGTTTCAGAGGACCGGGTGTTTAATTAAATAATTAAATACACTCTATACTACATTGTTCAAAAAATCAAAACGAGAAAGTTTCTCTAGTAATTATACATAATACCGGATACGCGATGAAAAATGAAGAAAAAAAAGAAGGAACAGATTTAGAGAATCTGTTCCAGAAACTTTTGAGTTCGTTCATGTTGCGGATGATCAAAAAACTGATTGGGAGGGGCAATTTCAACAATCTTCCCCTCGTCCATAAACACTACACTATCGGCAACTTCCCTGGCAAATCCCATTTCATGGGTAACAACAACCATGGTCATTCCCTCACGGGCAAGGGTCACCATAACCTCCAGCACCTCACCGATCATTTCAGGGTCGAGCGCAGACGTTGGTTCATCAAAAAGCATAATTTTTGGATTCATGGCAAGCGCTCTGGCAATGGCGACCCGCTGCTCCTGACCACCGGAAAGCTGTACCGGATAACTACCTGCTTTATCAACAAGGCCTACCTTGTCAAGTAACTCCATTGCCCTTTTGTCAGCCTGTAGTTTTGGCTCTTTCTTAAGCTTGATGGGAGCAAGGGTCAAATTTTCAAGCACCGTTTTATGACGAAAAAGGTTAAAATTCTGGAAAACCATCCCAACCTCTTCTCGAACACGGTTGATATCATTTTTCGGATCTCCAAGATCCCGACCATCGACGACGATTGCACCGGAACTGATCTCTTCGAGCTGATTAATGGTGCGCAGCAGGGTGGATTTCCCGGAGCCGGAGGGGCCGATAACAACCACTTTCTGCCCAGCCTCCACCGTAAGGGAGACATCGCTAAGAGCTTGGAAGGTACCAAAAAACTTATTAACATTCTGAATCGAAATAATTGGATTAACGGCGTTCATAATGGCCTAATCGGTTTTCAATATTACTGAGTAGTTTAGACAGTATCAGGGTGATCAAAAGGTACACCAGGGCTATCATGGTATAGGTCTCAAAGTATAAAAATGACTCGGAGGCAAACTCACGACCACGGCGCAAAATATCAGATACGGCGAGGATGGAGACAAGCGAGGTATCTTTTAACAGGGCAATAAATTCATTCCCAACGGGTGGTAATATAGTTCGCCACGCCTGGGGAAGAATCACATAACGCATGGTTTGAGAACGATTAAACCCCAGGGAAAGGGATGCCTCACTCTGTCCATCGTCAATGGAGTTAATACCTGCCCGGAAAACCTCTCCCATATAGGCACCATAGCAGAAGCCCATGGCAATGATCGCCGCCACCAGATCGGGCACCCGAACGATATGGCCAAGCGCAAAATAGATATAAAAAAGCTGAACCAGAAGTGGAATACCGCGCACCACTTCGATATAGGTTGAAGCAGCAAGATTGAAAAACTTGTTTTTTGATATACGTCCAAGTCCCGCAATAAGTCCAAGAACAAGCGCCAGAGCAATGGAGGCAAAAGTCACCTTAAACGTTATAAGAATCCCGTCTGGCAGATACTTCAAAATGTCCAGGTAAGGATCGGGCCTGTTGATCACAAGAAAAGCCATAATGGCGAGGGTTCCAAAAAAGGAAATCCGCCATGCAGTAAACAAGCCCTTATCGTTCGGATCGGGAATGGCCGCACCATCACCCACTTCGATAACTACTTTTTTCTCTCTCATTGCACAGTGTCACTAAAAAGAAAAATCCGAGTCGTTCCCCACAACAGAGGAACTAACCCGGATAAAATACGCATACACACCCTGAGGTGGCTTCAGCACACATTGGCCTTCAACTCACCACCTAGGTGGGCTCAACCCACCATTTAGGTGGCTTCAGGTGGTGCAGGTTCGGTCGCTTGTTCCTTTCCGTAATAGTCTTTCCTATACGGGAAGGAACAAGCGACCGAAGATGTGCCGCCTGGAACCAACCTAAATTATTGGCCTATCCATTTTTGTTGCAACTCCTGGACGTAGGGGGTCTTACTAACAGCTTCAATCCCCTTATTCATAAGATCAAGTACTTCCTGATTTCCCTTTTTCACAGCGATTCCATAAAACTCAACCTCACCGGTTTCGATGGTGGAGGCAATTTTCAGGGTTCCTTTATACTTATCCATTGCATAATTTGCAGCGACCGGATCATCACAGACAACAGCCGCAATGCGACCAACCTTGAGATCTTCCATGGCAAGGCCTACTTCGTCATATGATTTAGGCTCAACTCCATCGGCTGCCTTGATAGCAAAATAACCAGTGGTACCAATCTGTGCACCCACTTTCTTTCCCTTGAGATCTGCAAAGCTCTGTACATTGGAATCAGCAGGAACAATCAGAGCCTGACGTACCTTAAAATAAGGAGTGGAAAAGCCCATTGATTTTTGACGTTTCTCGGTGATGGAAACAGAAGAACATACGGCATCATATTTTCCGGTGGCAAGACCGGCAAAAATTCCATCCCAGGCAACATTTTTAAAAACCGGAGTAAAACCTGCTGCCTTTGCTGCTGCAGTCATATAGTCAATGGAGTATCCAACAATTTGTTTCTCACTATTCATAAACTCCATTGGCGGCCAGGTTGGATCTACTGCAAAAACAATAGTTTTCTGTGCTATTGCTGTACTGCTCACACATAACAGCAT
>CAZDJE010000141.1:0-7519 GCA_964505715.1 uncultured Desulfocapsa sp.
GATGATATTGTGCTGGCTGTTCATGATAATGGCTGTGGCTTTGATGTTGAGGAGGTTTCCAAATCGACAGGAAAGACTAGAGGAATAGGATTGCAGTCAATTGCTGAGCGGATGAAGATACTTTGCGGAAAAATGGAAATCAATTCAAGACCCGGTATGGGAACATCCATAATCTTTACACTTGCAAAAGACCGGGATTATCCATGACAAGCAAGACTCTCCATCTCGACAATCTAACAGAAACAGCCTCTTTTGCTCATCTGCTGGCACGATTAGCCATTCCTGGAGACCTGATTTGCTTAAGTGGTGACCTTGGGGCGGGAAAAACTGCACTCACCCAGCAGATTGCAAAAGGACTGGAGGTACCCGATAATTGTTATGTGACAAGTCCCACCTTCTCAATTCTTCAGGAATATCCAGGGAGGATGCCTTTATATCATTTTGATTTTTATCGTCTTTTTGATGAGACGGAAGTTGAAGATCTTGGTTTTGAAGAATTCTTTTATCTTTCTGGCCTAAGCGTGATAGAATGGTCTGAAAGGGCAGGTTCTCTTATCCCGGATACCCGTCTGTTGTTGGAAATGACCATCGAAAATGAGAATGCAAGAAAGGTCGATATCGATTTTGGCAATGGATCCTGGGAAGAGCGTTTGCACTCACATCTTTCTCTTTGATACCGAGTGTAACGCTGACCTGTAACACACAATAATTTATCCTTCGCACTATATATTCCATGGATGTTTTCGTAGCCAGACAACCGATCTTTGATCGCAAAAAACGAATTTACGCCTATGAACTCCTGTTTCGAACTGGAATGGCAAATGCCTTCCCCGATCTTGACGGTGAAACAGCAACCTCAAGTCTGCTTTCTTCCTCATTTTTTACGGTTGGCATAGAGCAGATATCCGGGGGAAATAAGGCCTTTATAAATTTCACTGAAGATCTGTTGCTCAAAGGTACTCCTTCAATGTTTCCTGCCGGAAATATTGTGGTTGAGGTGCTTGAAGATGTCAATCCGACCGAGGAAATAATAGAATCGTGTAAAAATCTTGTGGCGAAAGGCTATGATCTAGCACTCGACGACTTTGTGTTTACAGAAGAGTGGCGGCCACTGGTTAAAATTTCCAAAATAATAAAGATTGATTTTCGACTCACAGAAATGGATGAGATCGAAAGAATAGTTGAGACTATTAAACCCTATGGCTGTCGCTTATTAGCCGAAAAAATAGAGACCTACGATGAGTTCAAGCAGGCACTTGATATGGGCTTTGTCTATTTCCAAGGCTATTTTTTTGCTAAACCAGAAGTTTTAAAAAATAAAGATATCCCTTCTTCAAAGTTGACCTTGCTGCAACTTATCACCGAAATAAACAGAACTGAATTTGATGTTGATAATCTGGAGAGATTAATTAACCAGGATGTTTCAGTCTCTTTTAAACTGCTCAAATACCTTAATTCTGCTTTTTTCTATCGGGTACAGCCAATCTCGTCCATTCGTCAGGCCATTACTTTTCTTGGTGAACGTGGAGTGCGTCAATTTGTCTCTCTCATTGCTACGAGCAAACTTTCAGAGTCCAAACCTTCTGAGCTGATACGAACCTCGATTATCCGTGCCCGTATGCTTGAATTAATGGCTGAAAACCTCGGTAAAGCCAATAGCAGTGAGTTTTTTATGCTTGGCTTGTTTTCTCTTATTGATGCAATGCTTGATAACACCATGAGCTATCTTATGAAACAACTCCCCTTAACAGACGTTGTTAAAGAGGCTCTCTCTGTAAGAACTGGAAAAATGATTCCTTTTCTTCAGGCCATCGAATTCTACGAGTCTGGTAAATGGGAAGAATTTGAATCTAATCTTGATTCAGTTGGGATTGATCCAAAGAAATTTCCAGGCTTTTATCTTGATGCCGTTGGCTGGGCAGATAGTTACCAATAATTCACAGCTTTTTCGCAGAACCCTTCCTTTGCAAAAAACCGTTATTTTCTGTATAGTGCGATCCTTGTAAAATCATCTAAGGAGTGCTTCCTGTAACTGTTTGAAATGTTATGGGAACATGCTCATGCAGCCTCAGTTCTATAAAAAACCCCTATAATGAGTCTTATACATGGATAAAAAAGTAATTCGCCTTCAAGATTGTATGAAGGCATATACCATAGATCAGGATAAAGCGATTAGTCCTGAAGAAACAGTTGCCCTTTTTAAATCTAAGCTTGATGATCTTCAACTTGATATTTTGAAAGAGGTCAAAAGAATCGATAATGGCCGTTTGGGCATCCCCGTTTATTTCTCTGTCTGTGGTGAAGATGCAAGAGCCATGACAGGTACCAAGAAGCAGATGGGAAAAGGGGCATCTCCTATCCAGGCACAAGCCTCTGCCTGTATGGAGCTTGTTGAACGGTTTTCATTTTTCACTTTTAAGAATAATCCTGACAACTTTATTGTAGGAGATTATCAGGAGATGCGAGATGGCGGCTACCCTGTTCTTGATATCAAGTATCTGCTGCAATCGGTACATGACGAAAAACATGATGCTGACTTTTTAGAGCAGGTGCTCCAAGGAATCCCCATGCAGTGGACCTGGGCCACCAGTCTTGTGAGCGGCGATGATATCCTGATGCCTTTTTCTTGGTTTTTCGCAATTAACGAATTCAATGGCCCATCGGCTGGTAACTCCTATGAGGAGGCGGCTCTGCAAGGGATTTGTGAAATTGTTGAACGTCATGTCTGTGCGCTCGTTACCCATAAAAAAATCAAAACACCTCTTATTGATCACGCAAGCGTTAAAGACCCCATTGCCAAAAAGTTGCTCCAAATTTTTAAGGACAATGGTATTGAGCTTTATCTCAATGACTTTACACTTGATACTGGAATCTGTACCGTGGCTGCTCTTGCAGTTGATCGGTCCACCTTTCCAGAAAAAAGTGAAATCGTTTATACCGCAGGTACCACTCCCGACCCTGAAAAAGCCCTGATCCGCGCAGTAACCGAAGTAGCTCAGCTTGCTGGTGATTTTAATAGTGGCTCTAACTATATTGCATCGGGACTGCCCAAACCTCTGGCGCTTAACGAAGCTGATCATGTGATAAAGAGTGGTCTGACTATTCGGATTGAGGATATTGACAATCTCAGCGATGCAAATATAAAAACAGAAGTCGATAACTGTGTGGCAGTACTTGCTGAGAAAGGAATGGAAACTTTTATGCTCGATGTTGCCCATCCCGATCTGCAGATTCCTGCCATCTATACCATTATTCCAGGTGCCCATTTTCGCGAACGCTCCATGATTCAGGATGTTGGGTTGTTTGCCTCAAAGCTTCTCGTTGAGCGAATCGACGATCCTGAAATGCTGGATAACAGACTGGCCAGGCTGGAAACTCTTATACCGGATGCTTATTATCTCGATTTTTACAGAGGCCGTAATCTGTATGAAAATGGTCAACTTGAACCGGCCCTTGCTCATTTTCAGAAGGCACTTGAGCTGAGTCCAGAAGAGGAAGATCTCCCCTATGTCTATTCATATATGGGACTCTGTTACAGAGATCTTGGGGAGTATGATATGGCGCTTAAGACACTGCAAAAAGGACTGGCAGAAGATGAGGAGAGGCCTGATATTTATAACACAATGGGCGTCTGTTATTTTAAACTTGAAGAGTATGCACGGGCGGTGAAAAGTTTTGAACGTGCAGTTGAGTTAAATCCCTCCTCTGCAATGGATTATGCCAATCTTGGTGTTAATCATCGCAGGCTTGGAGATGATGATAAGGCGATTCATTTTTTAACTCTTGCTCTTTCCCTTGATCCAGAGATTGAGTTTGCTCAGCAACAACTCGCTGAATTACTAACCGATTAAAAAAAATGTACAAAATTAAATCAGCCTTTTTGTCCATATCCTTTCTTGAGGTCTGCTATGTTTTCTAAACCGTCCCTTTTAGAGTTAAACCCGAAGAAAATCCTGATCCGGTCCACTAACTGGATAGGGGATGCGGTGATGACAACTCCTGCGGTTCACAGTATCAGGGAGAACTTCCCGGAAGCTGAAATCACCATGCTTGCAGTTCCCTGGGTGGCAGATATCTTCAGGATGAGCCCCGATGTTGATACTATACTGGTGTATGATAAAAAACATCTGTATGAAGGGAAAATAAAGGGACCTGTAAATCTTGCAAAGGATTTGAAACAGTTCAGCTTTGATGCTGCCTTTCTACTCCAAAATGCCTTTGAGGCCGCAGTTATCGCTAAAATGGCAGGAATTCCAATCCGTGTTGGGTATAAACGTGACGGCAGGGCAATGTTACTGACCCATGGGGTTACGATCAGTGATGAAATTCGTAAAAAACATCAGGTCCACTATTATCAGAATATTCTCAAAGAGCTTGGTTTGAAAATTGGGCCCGATCATCTTCGTCTGCCGCTTTCTGAAAAACTAGATACATGGGCCGAAGGATTTGTGAATTGCCTCAAATCTCAGGGGCCGGTTTCAATACATGAACAAATGCAACAGGCCGAAATTTCAGAGATTGCAGAAATAAAACCACTTACTCAAGGCGGTACTGCTATTCCTGTTATTGGCTTTAATCCCGGTGCTGCCTTTGGCCCGGCCAAGCAGTGGCCAGTGGAAAAATTCGCCCAATTAGCCGCTATTATCTCACATAATTATGGTGATGATGGTTGTGCTATCATGGTTTTTGGAACCGATGTGGATAGCAAGGCAGCCCTGCAGATTCGAGAGTTTTCCGTGCGAACACCACATCATGTGCTCGATATGACCGGGAAAACAAGCCTGAAACAGGCAATGGGTCTTATTAAGTATTGTGACGCTTTTGTTACAAATGACTCTGGGCTAATGCATATCGCTGCAGGGTTAGGTACTCCAACTATCGCAATATTCGGGTCAACCGATCATATTGCCACTGGCCCCTATTCAAAAAATGCCATTATCCTGCGCCGTGAGATGGAATGCAGTCCATGTCTGCAGACACACTGTCCTAAAGGCCACTTAAACTGTCTCGAATCAATTAGTTCCATGGATGTTTATGAGGACCTGGTCACAATGCTTTCAGCAAAGACAATAGAGACTTCTAAGGATTAATGATGACAGATAGAGACACCAACAGTGCAAAACCCGCAGTATTTCTTGATCGAGATGGAACCATCAATGAACAGATGGGATATATTAATCACAGCTGTCGTTTTCAGCTTTTACCCGGTGCTGCAAAGGCGATAAAACAACTTAACGACGCTCGTATTCCCGTTGTTGTTATTAGTAATCAGTCGGGGCTTGCCCGTGGTTATTTTCCTGAAGAGTTGCTCGTTGCTGTCCATGAAAAAATGAACGGATTACTGGCAGCTGAAGGTGCTCATGTGGATGGAATTTATTATTGCCCACATCATCCTGAGGCAAAAGAGGAACGTTTTCGTGACAACTGTAACTGTCGGAAGCCAAAACCAGGACTTGTTTACCAGGCATCAGAAGAGTTGGGGCTTGATCCTAAAAAATCTTTTGTTGTAGGGGATAGATGGTCAGATATTAAGACAGCGGCCAACTGTGGCGCACAATCCATCCTTGTTCGTACAGGATACGGCAGGGGAGATGAACAGTATATAGGACCACAGCAGACAATTCAGCCGGATTTCAAGGCAGAAGATCTGCTGGGGGCCGTACAATGGATTCTAAACAGGCTTAATAAGGATGCCGAACAGTAATCCAGTATGTGTATTTTAAAATGATAGCTTGGTATTACTGCTGTCCATTAATGCATCAGCGCCATGGGGTAAGCATAGATTATCTTCACCATGTCCGATGGGAAAATTCCCCCAGACTGGCATTCCAGCAGATTCTGTAAGTTCAAGAACACGTTTCCAGATCTCTTCATGAAACCGAATTTTCTCAAGACTGTCCAGTTGAAGGTTTATTGAAAAATCACCCAAAATAATTCCTGCAGGCTGGTTAATCTTGCCACAGTGCCAGAGTTGGGTAAACATTCGATCCAGCCGATAGAGTGGTTCCCCAACATCTTCAAGAAAGAGAATTTTCCCGTTCCAATCAAGATCGATATCAGTTGCTAGTATGGAAATAAGACTGCTGAGGTTGCCACCTATCAGTCTTCCCTGCACAGGCGCACCATCACGAAGCACTTCAATCCGTTGGGGCCCTAGTGTTTTGTCCCAGTTTCCTGTAAGGCATGCATAAAAATGCTGTAGGCTGCTTGGGCTAATAGAGGAGAGACTGGTGAGCATGGGCCCGTGAAGCGTTATGGCCTCATTTGTCTGATACAGCGCACTGTGGAGAACGGTAAGATCAGAGAAGCCTATAAGGAGTTTATGCTCCTTTTTGATATCAACAGGGTTAAGAAATGGCAGAAGGCGCAGCGAGCCAAAGCCACCTCTAAGCGATAATAAAGCAGAAATTTCAGGGTCTGCCCACATTCTGTGGAATTCAAGGGCCCGGTTAGAATCCGTATCGGCAAGATATCCCGTACCTGGCCATAAATTTCCTGGTAACTGCACATCAAAGCCCATTTCTTTGAGGATAGAAATTCCTTGATTGAGCGGTTTGATATCATAAACCTGTCCTGCTGGGGCTATGATGCCAATACGGTCACCTGGCTGTAATGATGGAGGAAAAAGAGATTTATTCATCGTACTGTTTATGGAAAAGTAGATTGAGACCATGAAGGGTCAGCATGGTATCAATTTCTTCAATTGATTTGCTGAACGGAGCAATCAGATGGGCCATTCCACCCGTTGCAATAACTTTCATCGGCTCTCCCTTGGGGCATAACTCGCGGCGGATTTTTTCAGAAAGCCCATCGACCATGGCTCCATAGCCGTGAAGTATTCCACTTTTCATCGCATCAACGGTGTTTGTACCGATAACCTGTGGTGGAGGAATAGCGACATCGATTCGAGGAAGTTTAGCGGTGCGTGATGAGAGTGCATCAAGTGAAATTGCAATACCAGGAAGAATTGTACCTCCAAGGTACTCACATTTTGCTGAAACACAGTCAAAGGTTATGGCGGTTCCAAAATCAATAATAATAAGGTTTTGTCTATACTGTTCCCAGGCAGCAATTGCATTGACCAATCGGTCAGCTCCGACTTCTTCAGGATAATCGGTCAAGATAGTGATCTGTTCTGAAATACTCTTTGCTGAAACAACCAGCAGAGGGTGAAGGAGATTGTTTGAGAAATAGGAATTAATACAGGAAATCCAAGCAGATTCAAGAGCCGGCACGACACTTGCCAAAATAACACCGTCAATATCTGCCTTATCCACCTCGGCCATGGAAAAAAGGGAGTGGTAGCGAATGGCAAGCTCATCGTTTGGTCGGTCAGGGTCAGATTTTAATCGCCACTGGCCCACCAATGTGTCACCATCAAAAAGACCGGTTACCGTGTGGGTATTTCCAACATCAATGGTAAACAGCATGGGGTTTCCTGAAGTCGTTGAGCTTTTATCTTGAGAAAAACATGAATGACTGTTAACTGAAATTCTAATAACTATAATATACTAAAAAA
>CAZDJE010000142.1:0-7444 GCA_964505715.1 uncultured Desulfocapsa sp.
CCAGGCATTGAGGATTCTAGTGGCTGAAGTTGATCGGGTTAATCCTGGGCAGAAACCGTGGACGAAGCGCTTAACCGGCAATGCTGTTGCTGGTAATTTACTGGAAAGATATGAGCAGACTGGTGATCTTGCGATAGCATCCGCAATTACTGAGTTGATCAGTGTACGCATGGGATCTGTGCCGCCGGAACCAAAGCGAGTAACAGATCTGTTGGGGGATCTTCTTGAAAGAATACAAACAAAATGTTGAGATCGTGAGGCTAAGGGCGAAAGGTTTATCATTTAGGAAAATATCAGAAGATACCGGAATGTCACTTTCCACCGTTGTTCGTCGCTGGAAACAGATGAAGCAGACAGCGACAAATGCTGCAATCTTACGGAATCTTCGTTTTTGATGTGTGGTTTGTTATCGAGCGGCAGGCTGCTAGGTGAGCCGATTCTCGATAAACGATGGAGACCTTTCAAGCTATTTGCAGATAATTTGCAGAAAAAGTATAAAAAAACATCATGTTGGTGGTCGAAATTACCAACAATATAAGAGAGAGATATATGAATGAATACAAACCCTCAGCCAAGACAACGGCCATCCTTGATGCTGCTCGTACTCATGTAGAGTCAGTCGATTATGATGTAACTTTACGTTGGTGCTTTTATCGCCTTTTGCAAGATGGTTTTTATTCTAGCAAGGCGGATTATTAAAACAAATGGAAAGCCCTCGCCTCCATTGCAAGACGTAATCATTACCAAGACTGGTGGTCACCTTCCACTTTTGTTGATGATGGTCGTTCCATTGTTCATAAGGCTTATGGGAACAGAACAGCTTGACCATTTCTACCACCAGGAGTCCACCATTGTTTGGATGTTTGAGGCGAAAGGTATGGTCGGCCAATTTAAAAAGTATGCCCCTTACTGTGACCTTATCCCCCTTGGTGGTGACCCTTCATTTTCACTAACACAAGATGTCGCCAACCATCTATCCTACCTCGTAGAGCGCTATAACCGACCAGTTACAGTGCTTTACGCTGGTGATTATGACGCAGGTGGCTTACGCATTCCTGAGAGCACCATGCGTGATGTTCAAGAATGGTCACAATACCCATACCTAATTGACCATAGTCGAGTCGGAATTTCACTCAGCCAGGCAGAAGCGTATGGAATCTCAGTTACAGACGGAACTGTCCAGTGGGAAGCTCTTGACGATACATCGGCTGGGGAGTTGATAAAATCCGCCATGGCTAATTATATAAATAATGACCTTATTGCGAACATTTCCAATGCGTCATACAAGCTGACCAAAGCCCTTACAGTCAGACGTTACGGCTAAATACCAGCGTAATTCTAGCGCGACAGCTATTTTTAAGCCGAAACTCTTGCTGTAAAAAATAGAAAACATCTGCACAGTAATGAGGAGGGGGAAATGTATACTTAAGACACAGTTATTTGCCACCTAACTAAATAGGAAGTTGCAGGGAGGTACTAATGAAGAGGTAACATTGGCACAGGTTTTAAGTTAGCTGCCAAGTACAAAGGGTGAGCCGGCTCGCCAGATTAACTGTTTTATTTTTCGGAACCAAATATTATAGAAACTATGTTAGCTATGATCCATGCTGGTGCCAACATGCCGATACCGATAACTGCAAACATAATCATATCTCCACCATCACATGATTTTGTTTGCAAGCATTCACCTTGAGTAGATGAGTACCACATAATCAGAAACCAAGCTATTATTCCTGTGATGAACCCAAAAGGATTAATTTTATTCACTAGAAACTCCAAATAAATTTTCAACAATAACCGAGAAAAACATATGCAATTATAATTACTACAGCAATGTAGTTGAAGGTTTTTAAACGCATTTTCTCCACCATATTACCTTATATCTGACACATTTTCTATCTATCTCAACATTAAACCGCAAACCATGGACAAAGATGTCCACTCATTACTTTTTTTCTCATATTTTCCATCATAACGGATATCAAGAAGGGTGAGATGGGAAATCGGAAGCCGACTCAGTGTAAACCCAATAAATGGTAACACTATTGAGAATGAATTCAGTGGCAAGGATAACAAAGAATACGATATGTAGATTTAAAGCTTGTTCCTGATTCCCGTGACAACCACTTCTCATTCTCCAAACTCAGCATGCATCTTGTCTACTTCATATGAGCGCCCGTGTTGCCCATTAACAAATCTTTAGCCCCAGGATATTCACCGCTGCGCTTGGCTGCTTGAACTGTGGGCACAATACAAAGATCTATTCGTCGAATTTTGTCTCCTTCCACTTTGGCCAAAGCAAGGCCTACTAAATTTGTTATGTCATTTTGAGCCAGAATAACACATGGCTGGAGCCCAAAAGCATGAACCATTCCCATTTCTGCAAAAACGGGAGCATTGATGCGTTCAACTGTTTGCATCTTTGCATGGATGTATTCAAGAAATCTTTCTTTAGACTCTGCTAAAGGAGCAATAACCCTTTGTGATTCATAAATGAAATTGTCGGCCAACAAAGATTCGATATGTGTTACATCGTGAGTATTCATCATTGTGGCGTATGCTCTCAAAGCATCTTCTTGTGTTAATTTCATAGAGGGCTCCTTATGCTATATTGTTAATGAAAAAATAAAGACAGATACGCCTACAATAATAGCTGTAACACCTCTTAAGCTTGATAACCTGCACTCTTTTCCCATTATGGATGTCCATATGAATCCTGCGATTAATAATTTAAACAGAATTAGCCCAAGCCCTTCCATCCATAAAGGATAACCGTAGCTACTAGAACCGTTATCATCCATGTAATCTACCCAGTGGTCTGCTGCATAGACAGATGAGCTAAACAAGAAAATTAGTAATAATGATAATATTTCTGATATTCTTAATTTTCGTTCCATTTTCTTTATCATCTCAATACTGTATTTTTTCAAAGATTTTGACTCAAACTACAAGTAATGGGTCTGGGCCATATTTATTGTTTCCAGTCGTACCTTTCGCGAAAGACAATACTACGGCCGGCCAAATGCAAACCAAGGGAATACTCAAGATTAGCTGATAAAAACCGTTTCTACCTACGTCATGACATCTTTTTGTATTCATCATGATCGATGGTATTATTAAAAGGATCCAAGTGACAAATGTAATAAAAAGCCCTTCGGTTACTTCTATCATGACCGAGTCAAGCCAAATAGCCAGGAATACTATTATCCATGAAGGTAAATAATACTTTAGCCAATAGGTTGATCTAGATATCCTGCCCGATGAAGAGAAATATAGATCTTTGAACGACATTTCTTTACCATTTGCAACATATGGTAATTCACACTGCGGACGAGTTTTGTTTATGGTGCTTCTATTTTTAACTTCAGTCGTAGTCGTCAGCGGTTGTCGTATTTGGAAAGGCCTTGGGTCACCGCATTCTGGGCAGGAGTTACTCTCCGACGGTATTGAAGCATTGCAAACCCTGCAGATCTCTTGGGCGGCTGTTCCACATTTGGGGCAAACAGAGGCTCTGGTAGAAATTTGTTGAGCACATTTATTACAGACAATAAGGGATGCAGTTGGTGAGGTTGTCAGTGGCTGCGTGAGTACAGGGGGCGGTTCCTGCTGAATAATCTTACCGTCAAGTGATTTCTTGCATTTAGTACAAACAGTTTTCCTACTGAAGTTCACTTCATCACAGAACGGACAGTGGATTGTAGGATCGTTGCTCTGGTGATTTTGAGAAAACTGTTTAGACACAGCATTCATACGTGATCTTTCTTCTGCAAATTCTCGAAGTGTGTCCGCATCTAGGTTGAATTTCCCCTCGGAATGTCGTGCTAATAAGGGTGCTAACTCGCAATGTTGTATAACCGGAACCCACTCCATTGACAAAACTGACTTTTTGACCTTGGTATCATCATTGAAGTAACCGGCCATGTATCGTTCAACTACCTCACCTAGAATTAGTTTCGTATCACCTGATTTAGTAATAACATTGAATGAAACTCTGCTAAGTTCTAGACTCTTACCGCATTTGGCGCAGTTTTCTTTGAATGCAAAATTACGTGTTGAGCAATTAAAACATTCAATGGTTCCGGATTTGTCGTATTCTGGTTCAGGAATCACTGCCGTGTCTTCCACTTCGTATGAGTCAAGTTTAACACCACACCTGTCGCAGGTAATATTGATATCGAAATTTGTTGCTCCGCATTTAGGGCAATCAATTACTCCTTCACTCATCTGGGGCCACCATTTTGTGGGACTCCTCTCCTGTTTTTCCAGAGATTAAGTGTCATTTAATATTCCTCAACTTCAATGTGTTTATTACCGTAGAAATCAACGTACTCGGTGATTTCGGTAGTGCGTCCACGTTTATCGGTTACTGTTGTACGGTTCGGATTCAAGGACCCACCTTTGCTGAGAGGCATCACGCCACCAATAACGTTATACTGCGGTCTGGTGATCCTGAGTGGATCAGGATTCGCATAATATCCCTGAGGATTACCAGATGCAGCAGAACCAACAGCAGTGCCGATGAAAAATGCTGCTGCACGGGCTGATGTATCGTCTGCGTAGGATGAAGAGGCTGATGTGGCTACTAGTACAAGTGTAATGACTGTTAAGATACGTTTCATTTTTGATTCTCCCGTTGTTGTGCTGAGGTGTTTTAACTATTGTAAATTTCTAGTTGAGGCCAATGGTTCTTGATTTAGAAATCACCTTCTCTTATTTGATCTTTAGATATTTTAACTACTGAATCTACTTTAACTGATTCATTTTCTGGAAGGGGGTTGCCGCCCTTTTTACCTCCTAATGTAAAGATGCTTTTCATTGAGTTGAGTATTCCCGAACCTTTAACAGGCAAAGCTTGCTCCCCATAGTAATCAAACCACGGAAGGCCTTGCAATTGATACTCCTTAGAGGTTGGTGGAACAGTAGGGGGTTCTTCTCCAGTTATCCCTCGCCACACGAGGGAGTTTGTTGAATGTATGAAACAACGATTACTGACATTCAAGTCCCAGTCATCAAAATCATAAGGATCTTCATAAATTTCCTGCTTCATTCTTCCACCAGGCGCGATTCCCATGTCTGGTTTGCTTTCGCAAGTGGAGGGTGCTGACTGAAACAACATGTCGCCCATATCAGTCCCAAAAGGCCTTCTTTCAGGGAACCTCTTAAGAAATGCTGAATTCTTCATCGGGTAAACAATAATTTGTAAACCACCGATTTCGCTTTTACCCGTTAGTTGCTCCTCTGCCGAATAACCCGAACCAAGAGGCATCGCAACGAATTGTCGGACTAAGCCTTTCTTTACACAATAGCCATCTAACCAAGGTTGCTCTGGGGCGACGAGATAGTCTTGAGGTCTATTACTAAGATCAGTATTCCATGCCGTCCCAGTGATAGCATTAATCTTCCCAGTCGCAATTTTTACTGCAAATGGATACTTACTATTGTGGTCACTTAAATATTTGGATGAAAATTGAATCCAAAGGGCTTCAGACTGATACATGGGAAACATCAATCCACCGTGTTGCTTCCATCGCTCAGGGATGGTTGCTGAGTAATCGTCCACATGTTTTAAAGGAAAAGTGCCAAAGCTTGGAGGGAGTGGGTATGTTTGTCCATCATCGGGAATTCTTAGTGTGCGATGTAGACTAACTGTTAGTTTTGCATCTGGGTGAATCTCAGGAAATGTAAAAACAAGTTCACCCTGTTTTAGCTCTAGCATATCTTTCTCCTTTACCAAGTACCATCTCTTACCTCCCTGACAAGTTTGAGTACTGCATGGTCAGGAAGATCCTTTAATTCTTTTATAAGTTGAGAGAACAACTCAGGCCGCTGTCTGATTATTTCCTGGAGGTCAGTTGAGACTTTTCCAGCCATAGCAAGAAGAACATCTGGGTTTTCATTGAGTTCTTCTGCTAGGGCCGATATCTTCTTTTCAGATGGGGGTGGTTGCTCACCACGTTCAATTTTGCTCAGATATGATGGCTCAATACCTATTCGCCCAGCAACCTGCCTGAGAGTGAAGGAGGTGTCCTCAACTTTCAACTTTTCACGTTTAGTGCGAATGTATGTACCAAATATTGTCGTCATGTGTGTAGTATGTACTACACAGTCACTTTGGTCAAGTGAAATGTCTATAAAGAAATGAAGATTGTGTAGCTGACTAATGGGTAGGCTCCAAGCCTGTTTCTCGAAATAGTTAAATTGAACACATGCAACTACCACTAATCTTTGGATGTATTTAAGAGGTGTCCGGTAAGTTTGTGTTAGAGCGTGTGCGAAAGTTCACTTTGCGGATAAAAACCATTGCTCTCCTAATTTGGAATCAGTCTTTTATGATGACAGTCATTTGAGTTCATGAGATGTCATAGCCAAATTTATGAGCTTCACTTGTAAGTGATTCAAAATAAATACTGAGCGCAGTTTGAATATTGGGATTGTCAACATACCCAGAGGCTGCTTTTTTATACGAAACACTCTCAACCCTTGATATTTCATTTTCTGACAAACCTTTGGAACGCATAATCGGAACACATTTCTTTCTTGCTGCTTCAAGCTTTGCCATATCTTTTTGAATTCGATTTTGAAAGAATTTCTTAAACATAATTATTGCCTCGATTCATTTTTTTAAGAAAGCTGGTTAGCTAACTAGCAGTGATGGCAGTTTGACAACCCCCATCACAACTTCAAGGGTGTAAAAAGGATATCTTTCCACCGAGATTTGACAATTAGGGAAATCTTGATTTTGTAATGTGGTTTTTTGAAATCATCCCAAAGACAGATATTCTATGAATATCAAAACTTATAAGCAGACGCAAGTGAATTCATAAGTTTATATGTGGTCAAATATATACTTATACGAGGTTAAAACTGCATTGCCTTCCTGTTAGTTTTCGTAAATAGGGAGGAGTTGATGGATGCAGATATTAGATGCCTTAGGTAGTAAAATTCAGATTATCAGAGAAAAACGTGGGCTAACTCAAGAAGAGTTGGGGGATCGAGCTGGGCTGAATGCTAAATATGTCAGCTCTATTGAGCGAGGACAAAAGAACGCTACTATCAAAACACTTGTAAAGATTGCTAATGGCTTAGGAATTGAGCTTTACGAGCTATTCCTTTTTGCTGAAGAACCAGATTCGGAGAAAGCTGTTAAGGCTGGTATAAACGCCATGTTGAAAGAAAGTGACGCTAAAACGCTCACTCTGTGCCTTCACTTCCTAAAAGCTACCCACCAGCTATAGCCTGGCTCCCCTGATAGTGACATCTGTATGCAAACGTGGTATCAGCGAATAGATGATCACAATAATACACGGAAACATCCTCGAGACATGTGTTGATTGTTAGGTGACAATTTAAAAGTGCCTTGGCGACAATTACAAGTGTATCGTAAGGCACTTTATAGTGGATCCTGCAAATGAGACAGTATGTTAAGGTGTATTTCCAATCAAAA
>CAZDJE010000143.1:0-7349 GCA_964505715.1 uncultured Desulfocapsa sp.
TAGACTCAGAATTTCGAAACCGGAGTCCAGTGTTCTCCGACTACCGAGATTTCCACAGATTGATTATCTTATTACTGCCTTGACACTGCCGCCACCGGCAAGGGGCTGGATATAATTTTTTTTCCACCATACTAATTGACGTCATTAATTTGCGGATGTCAGTATCGATTTACGCCAGCATTTAGCCAGCGCAGCTTTAAGGTCGGCCATTTGGTACGGTTTGCCGAGGAAGGCCTGGAACCTTTCTGAATGGTTGGCGCTCCCAAGAACCTCGGGCTGACTATAACCACTGGCCAAGATTGCCGGGATGCCAGGAACGATACGACGCAAGGCCTTCAATGTCTCCCAGCCATTCATCCTGGGCATGGTCAGATCACAAAGGATGCAGCAGATTTCGTCGTGATGCCCTTGTAACAGCTTGACGGCTTCGCCACCATCTTTGGCTGCAACAACCTCAAAGCCGAGATACTTGAGCATCTCCACGCCGATGTCTCGAACCATCTGCTCATCATCGACGAGCAGCACAACACTGCTCTCATCCCAACAGGTAGCTTCCTGCCGAGGAATAAGCGGCGACAGAGCGACTGCCTTGGTCGTCAGGGGTAGATACACCCGAAAGACACTCCCCATACCCACTTTGCTTTCGACCGTAATGCAGCCGCCAGCGGCGTCGACGATACCCCGTGCCACTGCAAGGCCCAACCCGCGGCCGATGAATTTTGTTGAGAAAAATGGATCGAAAATCTTTTCGATATCCCTTTCCTCTATACCACCTGCCTCGTCCCGCACGGCCAAACAGGCATACCGGATTGTCCCGGGTTTGAAAGAGGCCGGAAATTGATGAATAGGGCTCAATTTCTCTGGATAGACACTTTCAATACTCAAGGAAATAGTACCGATATGGTCATCGAGTGCCTCCCGGGCATTAACTATCAAAATATCCAGGATCTGCTTGATATGGTCAGTGTTCGCCATGATCGGCGTAACTGGGGAGGATAGCGTATCTTTCAGAGTTATATTTTTCGGGATATCAGACCTTAAGGTGGGGAGATAAAGGCGACAGGTTTCAACCAGGTTAATCGGCTCATGCGTGACGAATGTCTGGCCCAGAGACGTCAAAAGCAACGCACCCAGTTTCGCCGCACTGTTGGTCGCCTCCATGGCCTGGGACATCTCATGATGAGCAGGGAATTCTTTTGGCAGATCGTCCATAGCCAGCTCAAGATTGCCCATGACCACCGCTAGCAAATTATTGTATCGATGGGCAATGGCCGCTGCCATGCAGCGCAGGCTTTCTTCCTTTTCAAGCCGACGAGTTTGTTTTTCCAATTCATTATTTCTGGTTATATCATGGGTAATAAGGAGAACCCGCCGCGAGGCTGTATTCTTACCAAAGCGTATCAGACGCGTTTCATTCCAGGATTCGGCGTCTTCAGATCCGTTGTCCTGAATCTCATAGCAGCCCGGCTCGCCGGATGCAAAAACATCCCCAATCATTGTCCGGACCATGCCCTGATATGCGGGGTTGACGTAGGAGACAACATCTACGCCGAGCACATCGGTGATGGACATTCCGTCCGGTGGATGATTAATCGCCCGGATACGGCGGGAAATGTCGACGCTGATAACGGTGTCGACGGTGTTTTCGAACGCCGCGCACACTTCATCGAGCAGGACCTCAGTATCGACCGAACACGGGCGCCCATCCTGTTGCCTGCCCATTGAACGAAATGATCGGCGATCCGCTGGGTTTTCCAGGCTTTTTTTTGGTTCGACAGCTCTTTCAGATCGTTTTTCCCAGCTGGTCATTAAATCACCCTTTCTCCACATTGTTTAGCCTTTTAATCAGTACCAACGGACGTTCCACAGAGGGGTAATGACGCGTCGTTGCTTAACCATAAAACCATGCCTGGAGCTGCCCGGTTTATCCGACATTTCATGGGCCAGAGCATTATTCGCGGCTTGTTTTTATACCTTTAATATTTCGTTCCCCCTTCCACCACGTTTGCCATGTTAGGCGAGTCAGGCCGGTCAGGGAAATCCGTTTCATTCTGGTATGTTATGCAATTGTCATGCCAGACATAAAAATCCGGATATTTTGTTATCCCCCTTTTCTCACAATGATTTCAGAGGAATATCGGCAAAAGTCGTGGTAACCGTCTATCAAAAACTCTACTTGATAGATTGGTTGATAGACGACTTGATAGACGACTTGATAGACGGTTATAGCTCAGCCGCACAACCAGACTGTTACTCAGACGGCGGTCGACCTGCATGCTTATCTCTTGTCATTATCGAGATCTTTTAAATAATCCAACTCAATAATTATGTTTATTTTTAAGATGTTAAGCCCTTTCTCTGGGTAAAAAAAAGGGCGTTGCTGCTTCTGGCATTCTATTTGCTAGAAGTAGAGGGTCGTAAGGTACGATTGCCGAACGGACGAGGGATATGATCCGTATCAAGCAGTTCTGACCTCTCTTGGTATTACCCCTGGAAATAGTCCGCTTGCAAACATTATCGAACCCGAACTCAGCCAATGCCAGCTCACCGGTTCCAGCCTCACGGAAGGGACCGAAGTTACGCTGGTGCTGGAAGATAATCAGGATATTTCTCTGTCAGCCGCCTCCGTCCTTGAGCTTACCGCCGCCAAGGCCGTCGCCACAAATATGAAGGCCAACCTCCACACCCATGAAACAATCGCCCTCATTGACGAAAACGGTTCCGCCTTATGGCAAATAACCGGCGATCTGAATATTCCTGATGGTTTAGATCCTGACAATTACGGTGGTTTTTCAAGCTCGGGATCAGGCGCTACGGCAATTTACAGCTATGGTGAATAAAATCAAGGTTAGTCTGTTTTTCTACTTCATCAAGGGTGCATTCGCACCTTCCCCCAAGTCCAAAGCGTAGACGCAGGATCTGAGCTTCTCTGTTGCTTAAGGTTGCGAGAATATTTTCTATCTGCTTGCGGAGATCGGAGGTGATTGCAATAAGGCCCATCAGGTTTTGATTGTTGGAGCCCACTGGTCCTCAAGTGAAACAGGTTCCAGGCTGGTCTCGATGAGTGTCAGGGAACTGACAACATTGTTTCCTTTGGATTTGTGTTCGGAATTGCAGGTGACGCTATTTAAGTGTTTGTTGGGGATTCCTATTGAAAAGATGAAAATGACGAGTGGTCAATAGGTCGTCTTGTTTGCGGATATTCTAAAAAAATGTACCGGTAGTAGTCGGTCGTAAACGAAGTTTTCGTTTGTTGAGAATGGTGAAAATGTAAAATGGAAATGGTTAAAGCACTTTCGTCTCTGCAGCAGCGTCTCACGCGGGTGAGTGGCAGTTGGTCCGTTGCTGAATATAATTCTTTGGTATCATTTTATATCCGGTTCCTTCCAAAAATGATGGATGTGGAATGTTGTACCATCTTTTTAAAAGAACCCGGTGCGGAGTCCTTGTTTTCGATGCATGGCACAGGTCTTGAAAGTAATGTTATTGAGGCCCCACTGGATGGAAGTATTGTCGGGCGGGTAATGGCCAGTGGCCAGAGCGTTATCGAAAATGATCTTCTGGCAAAGAACAGATATCACCATGAGGCTGATGAACAGACAGGCTTTCGCAGCAGGAATACCCTTTGTACGCCCATGCATAATGTATCCAGCAATGAGGTGCTTGGTGTTATACAGATTTTGAATAGGTTGGGACCTGACTCTTTTGATGAGGAAAAACAGAAGGAGCTTGAAGAAATAGCCGGGTATCTGTCAATTTCCATTGAGTCCATTCTGTTGAAGAAGAAGATTGCTAAGATTGCAGCGGAGTTTGACGATGAGGTAGCCCGCCTTGAATTTGATGCCGTTCGGGAGGGACGTTTTATTGCAGAAAGTCCTGCAATGCGTGAAGTTCTGAATCGTGTCCTGGTTCTTCGGGATACTCCTGTGAATGTCTTAATTCAGGGGGAAAACGGAACTGGTAAGGAACTTGTGGCAAAGATGATCCATGAAAATGCTGGAAAAGCTGGCTGTCCCTTTGTCCCTGTCAACTGTGCATGCCTTCCAGAAGCTCTGATAGAGAGTGAGTTTTTCGGTCATGAAAAAGGTGCATTTACCGGAGCAGATAGAAGCCGGAAGGGTCGCTTTGAAGAGGCGAAGGGAGGGATTCTGTTTCTGGATGAAATCGGTGAAATGCCGATTATGGTACAACCTAAATTCTTACGAGCAATTCAGGAACAGGAAGGATCCAGGCTTGGAAGTAGTGAACTTATCCCCTATGATGTAAGAATTATTTCAGCCACAAATCGTAATCTGGCCAAAAAAGTTGAGAATGGCGGATTCCGCGAGGATCTGTTTTTCAGACTGTTTTCCGTGGAGATAGAAATTCCGCCTCTGCGTGAAAGAAAGGAGGATGTCTTACCGCTTGCCCTTTCTTTTTTGGAGGACACGAATAGACGATTTAAAAAAAATGCTGTTGGTTTTAGTCCGGAGTTACTTGCCCTGTTTGAAGAGTACCCCTGGCCTGGAAATGTACGTCAGCTCTTAAAGGAAGTGGAGCGATTGGTGGCCCTCACAAGGGATGGTCTCATTATGCAGATCGAGACCTGTTCCCGTGAGTTGCGAACGTTCTCCAGTGCGAATTATATCGGTGAGCCCATGGCCGAAAGTAATGGCTATTCTCTACCAGACCAGGTTAAAGCACTTGAAAAACGTCTTATTCATAAGGCGATGAAAAAATCAGGAGGAAATAAGACACAGGCCTCCAGACTTTTAAATATTACCCGTCAGGGATTATTGAACAAAATTAAACGATATGAATTGAAGTTGTAAGCAATTCCTTCTCAAATCCACTGATTGTACCTACTCGCTTTTCATTTTTTCTATCTTGTATTTTTTCTCTTAGAATGAGAAGATTTAAAAAGGCTGATGCGTGGCTCTCTTTCTAGCTTTTTGATCAGTACCATTATTCAAGCATAGGAATTTTGAGATGTCTTTTTCAATGACTAAAAGTTGTTTCTTTCTGCTGTTCCTCTCGCTGTTTCTAAATGGCTGTGATGCCGACGAACACCCCTTTAAAGATTCTGTTCAGAAAAAAGAAGTACTTATTTACTGTGGCGCAACAATGCTTCAGCCAATTATGGAACTTGCTGAAATAATGGAGAAAGAAAAAAACTGTATCGTTAAAATCAGTTATGGCGGTTCCGGTCATTTGAAAAACTCTGTTGAGGTAAACCGGATTGGAGACCTGTTCTTTCCCGGAACAATTTCCTATCTTAATTCACTGCAGCAACAGGGAATGGTGACCAGGGTTGTTGATGTCGGTCATATGGAGCTTGCCATCTTTGTCCAAAAAGGGAACCCAAGTAAGGTTCAGCCGGATTTGCATGAATTACTTCGTTCGGATATGAAAGTTGTAATCGGCACGGATCAGGCGGGTTCAATTGGAAAAGAGACACGCTTCGTTTTGCAGAAACAGGGAATTTACCAGCAGGTTCTTGCAAAGGCTCTCTATATGACTACCGACTCCAAGGGACTGGTGCAGGCTCTCAGAAAAAAGGATGCCGATATGGTTTTGAACTGGAGGGCTGTTGCCTATAAGAAAGACAATTTGTCCTATATGGAGGAGATCAGGTTGCCACCTGAACAGGTTGGGAAGAATAAACTTGCCATCGGCCTGCTGGCAAATAGTAGAAATCCTGAGCTTGCACAGTATTTTCTGGCACTCGCCACGGGGAAACATGGCAAAGAAATATTCTCACGCTATGGGTTGTAAACAGCTATGAAAGAGTCGATTGTTCGTCAGGTTCTTCTTCTTATTTTCGTATTTGTTATGAATATGGCGGTCATTGTGTTTGTTCATAACTATATGAACAGGCGAGTTGAGTTTTTACAGAAGCTAACTGATAATGAACTGGTCAAAGTTGAATTAAGTTACCTTTCCCACGAGAAATTACAGTCTATTCGAAGTTTGCTTCAGGATCTGTTTCTAAGTCGCAGTAGTCACGAACTTGAACTGATTGAGCAGGTGATTAATCGAGAAACGGATGAATTATCTGCTATTTTGAGTGTGATTGAACATGGTGGAGTGGTAAGCCATAAATATGAAGTCAATTTTGGAGATAATGAAGATATCATTCGTGAATTTATATATGAAAATTATTATCCAAATCGTATTAGCCTCGAAGTTATAGAGATACGAGCAAAAATAGTAGAATTACAGAATTTTACGGCAAATTTTCAGAAATTGATGGCGATTGCAATTTCGAATAAAAGCCGGCAGGACGTCTCGACGCAGTTCGAGTACATGGAAGTTCTTCATTATTATAAACGAATCGCTCCTTTCTTTGATAGATTGATGGAAAATTCCTATCGTATCTATTTTGACGCTCAGACCGAAATGTTGAAGCTCAATCAAGTTCAGGAAGAGGTTGAGGAGAATTTTTCAAACCGTTTAGCCGTGGCTCTGGTTCTGATTGCTCTTTTTATCTTTTCGCTTGCCTGGGTCATAATTCGAAATATTACAGAGATTGTTAGGGAGCGGGCTGCAAGCCAGGCTGCACTGCAGGCGAGCCATGCAACACTTGAAAAAGCAGTACATGAACGTACAGGAGAGCTGCAGCAGGAGATTGAAGTTCGGCAGGAGGCAGAAGAAGAACAACGAAAACAGACTGAATTTCTCAAAACCGTTATCGACTCCTTAAGTCATCCTTTTTATGTACTCGATGTTGAGACCTATGAAATTCAGATGCTGAATAAGGCTGCCTATGAACTGGGGCCAGATAATGCTTCGTTTTGCTATGCTCTGACCCATAAAAGGTCTTCCCCATGCAGCGGTGATGACCATCCCTGCCCCGTGGCTGAGGTTTTGCTAACAAGGCAGCCTGTTACCATGGAGCATATTCATTTTGATCAGTATGGAAAACAGATTTTTGTAGAAGTACATGGTTATCCAATTTTTGACGCAGATGGAAAACTGTGCCAGATGATAGAGTACAGTCTGGATATTACAGAAAAGAAGATAGCTGAGAAGAAACTTGAGGAGAACAATAAAAACCTGGAGAAACTTATTGGTGAACGCACCATGCTTCTTGAGGAAGAGATAGCGCAGCGGGAGAAATTACAGCTTGTGGTTGAACAGAACCCAAGCAGTATTGTGATTACAGATCTTGAAGGACGTATAGAGTATGTGAACAAACAATTCGAAAAAATAACTGGCTATACACGAGAAGAGGTACTTGGGGAAAATCCCAGAATTTTGAACAGCGGCCAGACTCCTCCTGAGGTGTATGCCGATATGTGGGAGACCTTGAAAAGAGAAGAAATTTGGAATGGTGAATTTGTTAACCAATCAAAGAATAAACAAATTTA
>CAZDJE010000144.1:0-7239 GCA_964505715.1 uncultured Desulfocapsa sp.
GGAAGAGGTGAAGCTATGAAACCTTACGTGACATCAGCTCTTTTCTTACATGTTCCTGAAACAGAGGATTTGACGGGCCTGGTGAGTGGAAATCCATTTGCGTGTGGGATTACCCCTGTTCCTCTGCAGTCCTTTCTCAGTGCCCCGGAAGAGTACCTTCATCTTGCCACCCATGTGGTTGTGGCTGCCCCCCTGAAAGGAGTCAAGTCGGTACTGGTCCTTGCGATGCAGTATGATTTCAGCATTGGCTGCATCCCCACCCCTTCACAAAAAGATTTAGGTAGCTGTTATGGGCTGCCCCTGAAATTTGAAGATGCGCTGGAACTTGCTTTACGGGATGATCCCCAGATCATGGATCTCATACTCTGTAATGGTGAAATCCTTATCTTCCAAGCCACAATTGGCAGATTACCACTCATTGACGCTTCGACTAATATCAGTGTGTATCAAAAGATACTGGGGGGGATGAAACGCTTTATTGGCCTCAAACTTCTACCATTTCAATTTGTTACATCAGATGGAGTAAAAATAAAGACGGCTGCCAGTGGATGTATGATAGTCCAGCACCATGAGCATAGCCTGGCATCCAGGCTCATTTCCCATGACAGTTCTTTGGTGGATGGAATGATATCCATGGTTGTCACGGCTCCCATTTCCCTTGTGGATTATTTTCGTTTTTTGTCTCAGATCTTTCGCTCTCGTACTCAGCAGAAGCGTATTGCCACTTCCGTAGGGTACATTAAAAGCGAGTCTATAGATATTGAAACAGAAGTTCCACTAGGAGTTGTCATTGATGGAGAAAGCGTAACCGAGACACCTGTCCATTGTGAAACTGTCCCCAAGGCAATCCGTATCAATATTGGAGAAAGGTTACGGGAAATAGCAGCTGATAGCAAAAGGCTTAAGGAACGGGTGGATACCAAGAATCTACCGGCCGGGAAAGAGTTGATCAAAGCAGCAAGACAGAAGATACCGTTTTTTTCTTATGCCTCAGAAGAACGTTTTCGGGATCTTTTTATCTCTCTGCGAGAGGATTCCCAAATAAAACCCACCTATCTGGTTTTGATGGTACTCAGCACTATGCTTGCCGCAGTGGGCCTGTACCAATCGAGTTCTGCTGTGGTGATCGGAGCAATGCTGCTGGCCCCCTTGATGGCCCCTATAGTGGCTCTTGCCATGGGGCTACTGCGTCATGATACACGATTGAGTAAAGCATCACTGGTGACCATTGCAGTGGGGGTAACAATAGCCCTTTCTGCGGCAGCACTGATCTCTTTTTTGTTCCCTCACAAACCCATAACAATGGAGATGCAGGCCCGCTTAAACCCCAGTATCCTCGACCTTGCCGTGGCTATTGTTGCAGGTGTCGCAGGAGCCTACACAAAATCCCATAAAGAGATTCTCCAAAGCCTGGCAGGGGTTTCCATCGCTGTGGCCCTAGTGCCTCCCCTTGCTGTTGCCGGTATCGGTCTTGGGATGGGAGATCTGTCATTCTTTACCCAAGCCTTTTTACTCTTTTCCACAAATCTGATCGGGATCACCCTGGCCGCCACATTCACCTTTAGACTCCTTGGGTATTCCCCGGTGGTGCGTGATAAAAAAGGGCTCTATTTTGTTCTTGTTCTTTTGATTGGAATCACTGTTCCCCTTGTTCTCTCTTATAATGAGCTGGTGGAAACAAACGTTCTGGAAAAAAACTGGCAACGGGAACGATTTGTTGTGAATGACAAGTATCTTATTGTGCAGCAGGCGAAAGTGGTGCATCAGCGAAATGAAAAAATTCTCTATGTGAAGGTACTTGTGAGAGATCCTCTAACCAGGAGTGACCTGAATCAGTTACGAAAAAAAATCCAATCCAACTTTACCGATCACCTTGTGATTAGAGTACAGGTAATCTATATTCCGTGATGAATAAATCGAAGGCCATTCAACAGTTCCTGTTTCTATTCCTCTTTGTTCTCTTGCTCCCAGGGTGTACAGAAGAATCGCAGAAAATACTACCAAGTGGGAAGCAGATCAAGGTAGGTGTTATTGGTCCCATGAGTGGGCCGGATCAGAATATGGGGAAAGAAGGTCTCGAGGGAATTCAAACTGCCCTTCACATCGGGAAATTTCTGCACAATGGGGACGCGATTGAACTGCTTATTGAGGATGACCAAAATATTCCCGAACTAACGGTTAAAGCCTTTGAAAAATTGGTTGTTGTGGATCAGGTGAGGGCTGTTATTTTCCTTTCCAGTAGCGAATCTGTGCTGGCAGTAAATGATATTGCAGATACGTATCAGGTACCAGTATTGGTCTTACTGGCTACTCATGCAGACATTTCCAAAGAAACAAAGTTTGTGTCTCAACTCTGTTTGGACAATACGTTTCAGGGCAAAGTAGCTGCTTTGTATGTCCGTGATGAACTGCTTATTGATCAGGTTGCGGTTTTTAAAAATCCTACAAATGACCACTCAAACTCCCTGGCCAATGAGTTTATACGAAAATTTCGTGCAATTGAAGGCGAGGTTGTCGATGTGGTTCTGGTCCCCTCTGAATTAATTGATTATGCGAAGGTGTTAGCGAAGCTTCGTGGCCGGGGGGGACAATTTCTCTATCTACCCGTGCGTGCATCAGATGTTTTACTCATAACTGAAGAACTGCACAATATGGGATGGAATCCAGGGTTAATGGGAGGAGACAGCCTGCTCAACAACGTAATAGACAGCCAGGAATATCTGGATGGTTTTCTCCAGATGGATCATTACAGTTCAAATTTGGAAGCAACATCTTTGGGGAAACAGGCAACCCAAACTTTCCGCTCACTTTTTGACACAAGACACTCCACCTATCCAGCTTCAGGATTTGAAGGAATGGCAATATTGCGTCAAGCAATGGATCGCTGTCAAAAACCTGCAGACAGTGTCTGTATCAATAGTAAAATTCGCAGTACAAGGAATTTTGAAGGCATAATGGGGAAGATAACAGTGCAGGAAGATGGAAAGGTCGTGAGGCCACTCATCATCAACCGAGTTGATGGCAAGAAGCTGGAGTATGTGGTGAAAGTATATTAGGTTTTTTTCATTATTTGTTTCCACTCAAACGTATCTTTACACTCGCGTGGTATAGCTTTTAGCAACTTTTTAAGTGGCTGACCAAAGGGGTTTTTACCCATGTCCCCATAAGAAAACTGTGTTCAAAAGTGCGAGCACTGTTTTGAAAAAAATCTGCTACAGATTCGATACAGGAATGGTTTTCGATCAGTTGTAGAGAAGTTTCGTTGTTCATTGCAGGTAATATTCTTCTTCTTATATAAGCTGTTTGGTACGAAATGCTTTAATCAAAGTAGCAATGTAACGCTCCTAGTTACTTTCATCAAGTGGACAAGAACCTCTGCCACAGGAGAGGTCCTTTGTCCGGTTGGTCATGCTTTTTTAACAAATTGTGATTTCAATTTCATTGCACCAATCCCCTTAATCTTACAGTCGATATCATGATCACCAGCGACTAAGCGGATATTTTTCACCTTAGTACCAACCTTGACAACCAATGATGAGCCTTTCACCTTGAGATTTTTGAGAACTGTCACAGTATCACCATCGTTGAGTCGATTTCCGTTGGCGTCTTTAATAACAGTCTTATCATCAGTGCTTGCAGCTACCTCGTTTTTTGATCACTCATTTCCACATTCTGGACAGATATACATCATTCCGTCTTCGTAGGTGTATTTTGAATTACATTTTGAACAATTCGGTAAATCACTCATTTATAGTTCCTGTTTTTATTTGTGTGTTGTTGTGACCAAGGGGGTGCGCTTATCCAACAATAGTACCTTTTAGGCCGATTTGTTCAGCAACATCTTGCATGCCGTTGATGGTGTCTATGATCAGATCTGAGACCTGAACTCCGAGCATTTCTGCTCCTTTCTCAATAAGTGATCTATCAACTCCTGCAGCGAACCGTCTATCTTTCCACTTTTTCTTTACGGATTTGGGTTTTAGATCCAAAACACTTTTTGAGGGGCGTACCAGTGCAGTCGTTGTAACAAGTCCAGTCAGTTCATCAATGGCGAAAAGCACTTTTTCCATTTCACTTAGAGGCTCGACATCGGTACAGATTCCCCATCCATGACTTACTACTGCTCGTATATATTCTTCAGGCCAGTCGTGTTCCCTCAAAATAGCTTCAGTTTTTATGCAATGTTGATCAGGGAACTGTTCGTAATCAAGGTCATGAATTAAACCAACAATACCCCATTTTTCCTCATCTTCTTTTCTTTCTCTTGCACTATATCTCATCACTCCTTCTACGGACAAGGCGTGTTTGATAAGGCTTTCAGTTTTGGTATATTCTTTTAATAGATCAAAGGCTTCGTCTCGGGTAGGCACTTGTGACATCGTAAAATTCCTTGTTTTTTTAATGATTCTGGTTCATCCGATTTAAGCGTACTTTTAAAATAAATTTTGCAAAAAAAGTAGACATGCAATTCTCTTAATTAGAAGAACCACCAATCAATTCAGGAGGAAAAAAATGTCCACCAGTCTACTGTATCACGCTTTTGGTATTCGTGAATATAAATATGTTCGCACAGAGAGAGTCACTGCTATTGTCTCTGGCGCCAAGACATTTGTCCAGTGCTTCTTAATTATAAAAAGCATCACAACCATAAACATTGTTATCTCTACCAAATAATAAAATTTTTCGTTCGGCCAGAATAAAATCAGTCATTTTTAGCTGGAGAAGCTCTCCAATACGAATGCCGGTGTATAGTAATAGTAAAATAAGTACACGGTTTCGAATAGATGTGATTACAGCTAGAATTTCCCTCAAGTCTTCCGTTTGAATTACTTGGCGGGACACTTCGGGTAACGTTACTGCGATTCTTTTATAGATGATTTTCAGCGGGAGGACTTCATTATCAACCAGGAAACCACTCGGTGTTTGCCCGTTTGACCGATGGCGCTGATGGTAAGATTATAGCGTTTTATTTTGCTGGATGATGGAGTGATAATAAAAGATTGGATTGAGACGATTGAGTGGAATCACTTAAGTCTGAAGGGGAGTAACTTTCTAATATATCGTTTTGTGTGGCCAGGCTGTCCTTGCATGTCGAGCAATACGAATCAAACTTAGTAGTAGCGCTTTTTATTGCCAGAAGAACAGTGAAGAGAGAAGGGCAGGTATGTGTGTATGAAACTTCTGGATCTGATTAGAGCCGAATTGCTCGCCATCTTTACCAATGATGCGCTTTTTGCACTGTTTTTGGCGGAGTGATTTTTGCAGCTTTCTCTACCCTCTGCCGTATGAAGAAGAACTGCCCAAACAGCAAACAGTGGTGGTGGTCGATCGTGATGGCAGCCGGCTTAGTCGTCGATTTCTTCCAAGAAGAGAAATCGCCTCTCTGATTATTCTGCTCAGTTCCATGCCAAACGTTTTTACCTGCGGATTTATCTGGACGGCAAGTGCTATTCCGTCACCAATTCTCACTTTTATGCTGTTTATTCCTGCAGTACCTGCAATTAAAGCCTTTGTGCTTCTCAATGCGATGGGTGCTGATTTGTATCAGATCAAGTCACTTGTCAGCCATCTACTTTTACTTACCTGTTGTGTGGCAGCACTGCCTTTAGAGTGTTTAAATGCAAATTTTGGAAAAACAGGATGGATTTCGTCACTTGATGAAGCATATTTTTTACGATACACTGAGTGAAACATTATTCAAATAAGACCCTTTATCACGTTAAAGAGGAGAAAGTTTATGAACTTAAAACTACGTTCTGCAAAACAACTGATACAGAGTGGAGGAAGGAAGAACCTGTTAAAAAGTGGAATGTTCCTGTTGGTTTTCCCTTTGTTTTTCTTACCAAGCCATGTCGTTGCTGATGATCTGCAGGATTGTATGATACGGGGGGTAAACAGTGCCAGTCCAGATACGACCATCGGTGATTTGCAGATGCAGTGCGAAAAAGAGCTCAGATCTTATACCGTTACAGAAGAAGGTAAGGAAACACCTGTGGTTACAGCTCGTATACGGCAGGATAAGAAGCATGTGCTGCAGCCATTTACCATTATGGCGCATAGGCCGAACTACTTTTTGGGTGCCGTCAATAACAGTGCCGGATTTAATTCAGAAGCGTTCAGAGAGTCATTTCATGAGCCTGATTTGAGTTGGGGCGATACTGAAATTCAATTTCAGTTGAGTATGAAATTTCCCCTATTGGTTGATTTATTTAATGACACTGTGGATATCTACGCAGCGTATACACAGCGAGCTTTCTGGCAGGTGTATCATTCCAGTGGTTCGGCTCAGTTTCGGGAAAACAACTATGAACCGGAAATCTGGGTTCAATTCAGTCCCAGCTGGGAATTGTTTGGATTTAAAAATACATGGAACTCACTTGGTCTTGTTCATCAATCCAATGGTCGTGGCGGGACACTCGAACGCAGCTGGAATCGGGTATTTGCATGGCTCACCATTGAACGGGAAAAACTGGCTTTGAGTTTCAGACCGTGGTATCGGATACCGGAAAACAACGACGATGATAATAACCCGGATATTACGGACTATCTGGGGCATTTTGAACTCTATGCAAGCTATAAATGGAATGAACATGTGTTCAGCATGATGTCACGAAATAATCTTGAATCCGGTTTTGAGAAAGGTTCCGTCGAATTAAGTTGGAGTATCCCTCTTGGCGATTGGCCGTATCTTAAGGGATACGTGCAGTATTTCACCGGATATGGACGTGACTTGGTCGACTATAAGCAATATTCAAATACCATTGGTGTTGGTATTTCCTTAACGGACTGGTTATAAGTGGTGCTGCAATAAATGGAGAACTTTCTCCTGACTTAAGGGCTTCCGGCACTCTTTTTTCTCAGCCTTTGGGCGGCTACCCTGCTGCAAGGCTAACCATTTTAGCAACATATACTTTTAATAAAACAGATGGAATAACATTCGCCTTGATGGTTGTGCATGTTGTTACAGCCCTAGTGACGTGCTTCAGTGGATACCTGAATCGCCACTACAGCCGGAAGTGGCTGAGGAATTAAATGAGCTTTGTAGAAAATCAACTCAGAAGATCTTAAGGATTGAAATTGCGAAGAAATTAATGAAGAAGCCGCAAGAATACTTAAGAAGTATTTACGAACCCTCAGGTAGAGTCCAGTGGCTCAACTATCCACGAAATGTGCAAGGTACACTCTGCGCCTACCCCCATTTTCAAACCACGAGTTGACGATTTTTAAGTGGAATCTACT
>CAZDJE010000145.1:0-7168 GCA_964505715.1 uncultured Desulfocapsa sp.
TGAATTCTAACTACATCATAGGAACAGTGAAGGATACCACTGGAGATCTTTTTATTACAAAGACTATTAATGGGGTCAAAATAAAATCCTATCCAAAATCAGCAGATGCCGTTAAGGCACTGATAGCTAAAGACATTGATGCTTTAGTCTACGATGCCCCCATGGTCTGCCATTATGCTGCAGTCAATGAGAATAACAAACTTACTCCAATCCTTACCCTGGCCACTGAAGAATATATTGCCTGGGGTATACGCAAAGAAGACAGCAAACTGCAAAGTCAGGCAAATGCCCTGCTTCAGAAGTTAAAGGATCAGAACGAGCTCCCTCGCATGATACGTACCTGGATTCCTTACATGTAATCAACCCTAAAAATTTTTCAACCAGCCAAAGCTCATGGAACAAAATACGAAGAAAAGAGAAGATTATCTCAGTTGGGACGAATATTTTATGGCCGTGGCACTTCTGTCGGCCCAACGCAGCAAAGATCCATCCACCCAGGTGGGTGCCTGTGTTGCTGATGAGGATAATAAAATTGTAGGAGTTGGGTATAACGGTTTCCCCTGGGGATGTTCGGACGATGAACTTCCCTGGGCCCGTAACGGCGAATATCTTGACACCAAATATCCCTACGTTTGTCACGCTGAACTGAATGCGGTGCTCAATGCCACCTCACGGAACCTAAAAAACTGTAAAATTTATGTTGGACTCTTTCCTTGTAACGAATGCACAAAGGTGATCATCCAGTCAGGAATTAGTGAAATTGTTTATCTTTCTGATAAATATGCAGAAAGCGATTCCGTAAAAGCATCCAAACGCATGCTTGATAAATCAAAAACAAAATACAGACGTTTTGAGGGGCGTGGGAATGAAGTGATCCTTAAACTGTAGGCTACCTGTCCTGATTCGTACAAAACCAATACTCAGAAACTTTCCTTTTGGCAGACATTTCTAAAGTGGAGATCACCTATCCCAATGTTCACTCCGCTCAAACGCTGGTCACATGATAATCTCGTCAGCTTCCAGCTGAGTTTTTTTTGGGCCACTGTAGCTCCTTTGCTTATACAACGCCTTCAGACCTCCAGGTAGTCAATAATACTTTCAGCGGCAAGTCGTCCTTCAGCAATGGCTGTGACCACGAGATCGGAACCGCGGACTGCATCACCCCCGGCAAAGACTTTGGGGTTGCTGGTCTGAAAGGGGAAGAGGCTCTGCTTTGGGGCCTCAATGAGCTGTTTTTCATTCAGTGAAATGTTGTTTTCCAGTAGCCACTGTGGCGGGCTGGGTCGAAACCCAAAGGCCATGATTACCGCATCAGCAGGAATTTCAGCCTCTGTACCAGGGACTGCTTCTGGTCTTCTGCGGCCTTGTTCATCCGCTTCAGCAAGGATAGTGCTCACCACCTGCAGTCCAGTAATCTGGCCGTTTTCTCCCTTGAGCAGCCCAAGTGGCTGTAGGTTCCAGAGGAAGCGAACACCTTCCTCCTCACCATTTTGGACTTCCCTTGCCGAGCCTGGCATGTTTTCCCGATCCCGCCGGTAAACACAGGAAACATCCGCAGCCCCCTGGCGGATAGCGGTCCGCAGACAGTCCATGGCCGTGTCACCTCCGCCAAGAACCACCACTCGTTTTCCCTCCAGATCCACATAGGGGAATGACTTGCGTCTTAGATCCATGAGGTGATCTGTGTTGGCTATCAGATAGTCTAGGGCATCATATACCCCTGTGCTATCCTCGTTGGGGAGATTGGCACGGATAGGGCTGTAGGTGCCGGTTCCGACAAAGAGGGCATCATAATCGTTGAGGAGATCACTAAAAGGGAGGTCGGTACCTATATCCACATTGAGACGGAATTCAATCCCCATTTCGCTGAAAATTTCCCGCCGCAGGGATATGATCCCCTTATCCAGTTTAAAAGAAGGGATACCAAAGGTAAGCAAGCCACCAATTTCAGGATGCCTGTCAAATACCACGGGCTTGACTCCATTACGAATTAACACATCTGCACAGGCAAGTCCTGCAGGCCCTGCACCGATCACTGCCACCTTCTTTCCAGTGCTCACTACCTTGGAAAGGTCGGGACGCCAGCCCATGGCAAAAGCCGTATCAACGATATATTTTTCGATATTGCCAATGGTGACAGCGCCATAATCTGTATTCAGAGTACAGGCTCCCTCACAGAGACGGTCCTGAGGGCAGACCCGGCCACAGATTTCCGGCAGACTGTTGGTCTGGTGACAGAGTTCGGCCGCCTCAACAATACGGCCCTGATTAGCAAGTTCCAGCCAGTTAGGAATATAGTTATGAACTGGACATTTCCACTCACAGTAAGGGGTGCCGCAACCAAGACAACGATCGGCCTGCATCTGTACCTGAGCCTTACGAAAAGGATCGTATATTTCCACAAACTCGTTGCGTCGTCGCTCAAGTCCTTTTTTTCGGGGATCAACTCGATCTACTTCAATAAATTGGAATACATTCTGGTTCATATATCTTCCCTTACTGGATTACAGCCAGAGTTTCTTTGGGCGAGTTCCCCTGATGACCCAACAGAGTCGTAACATCTGCTGTCTTTGTTTTAACCAACTTGAAATATTCAAGGTAATGGTCATCAAAACCGTGCAGGATCTGTTCAGCTCGAGAACTATCGGTTTCCTGATAGTGACTGTTGATGATTCCCCGCAGGTGTTCCTGGAGTATAGGATGCCCTTCTAGGGATAAGAGTTCGACCAATTCCGGATTCACTCTTGATTGCAATTTACCAGATTCATCAAGGATATAGGCAAATCCCCCAGTCATTCCCGCACCAAAATTAACTCCTGTTTCTCCAAGGATGGTGACGATACCGCCGGTCATATATTCACAACCGTTATCACCAATTCCTTCTACCACGGCAGAAGCCCCAGAGTTCCTGACCCCAAACCTCTCTCCTGCCTGTCCTGCTGCATAGAGCTGACCGCCTGTGGCCCCGTAGAGACAAGTGTTGCCCATGATAACCGCCTGATGACTCTTATAACTTACCCCAAGAGGTAACCGGATAACCAGCTTGCCACCGGCCATTCCCTTGCCCACATAGTCATTGGCATCACCGGTAAGTATCATATGGAGGCCGCCTGCATTCCAGGCCCCGAAACTCTGCCCGGCAGTACCGTTGAAGTACAGCGTGATGGGAGTCTTTTCCATGCCTGTATTCCCGTGACTATTGGCAATTCTTCCGGAAAGCCTGGCACCCACCGTTCGATCAGTATTGCGGATGGGGAAGCTCCCAGTTCCTCCCGTTGCTATCCTGGCTGCATCTGCAAAGCGCTGTTCGATCTCAAGGTTAAGTTGCCCCGGATCATTAGGAACATTTTTTTCCAGAAAAAAGAGAGCACCGGTTTTTTTGGGCTGGGGACTTTCCAAAAGGGAACCAAGTTCGAGTTTTTGTTGTTTAGAGGAGATGCCATCCACCTCCTCAAGCAGATCAGTTCGACCGATCAGATCAGTGAGTTGCTGAACCCCGAGCTCGGCCATAAGCATCCTGGTCTCCTGCACCATGAAGGAGAAATAGTTCATTACCATATCTGGGACTCCGCTAAAGTATTTCTTACGCAGAGTTTCATCCTGAGTGGCTATTCCAGTGGCACAGTTATTGAGGTGGCAGAGACGAAGGAACAGGCAGCCAAGAGAGATGAGCGGTCCGGTGCCAAAACCAAAACTCTCGGCACCAAGAATTGCAGCCTTGATGATATCGAGTCCGGTTTTCAGGCCACCATCCACCTGGAGCCGTACCTTGTGGCGGAGGCCATTGGCAACGAGTGCCTGCTGGGTTTCAGCCAGGCCCAGCTCCCACGGACTCCCTGC
This sequence comes from uncultured Desulfocapsa sp., assembly GCA_964505715.1. Taxonomy (GTDB): domain Bacteria; phylum Desulfobacterota; class Desulfobulbia; order Desulfobulbales; family Desulfocapsaceae; genus Desulfocapsa. The sequence continues at coordinate 3,841 of CAZDJE010000145.1, forward strand.
ATATTTTACTGAACTGAGCGGGCTGGCCCCGGTGCCGCCATCCCCGCCGGAGATGGTGATCATGTCGGCATAGGCCTTGACCACTCCACTTGCAATGGTACCCACCCCAGGCTCCGAAACCAGCTTGACGCTGATTTGCGCCTTGGGGTTTAATTGTTTGAGATCAAAGATCAGCTGTGCCAGATCTTCAATGGAGTAGATATCATGGTGCGGCGGTGGCGAAATGAGGGTTACTCCCGGAACAGAATAGCGTAGCGCTGCGATCTGGGAAGTCACCTTGTGACCAGGAAGTTGTCCGCCTTCTCCAGGTTTTGCTCCCTGGGCCATCTTAATCTGGATGACATCGGCGTTCATCAGGTAATGAGGGGTGACACCAAAACGCCCGGAGGCCACCTGTTTGATCCTTGAGACGCGCTCGGTATTGAAGCGCTGCGAATCTTCACCACCCTCTCCGCTGTTGGAATAACCGCCAAGGCGATTCATACCTATAGCCAGTGCCTCGTGTGCCTCCTGACTCAATGCCCCAATAGACATGGCAGCCGAATCAAAACGACTGTAGAAATTTTCAGCAGGTTCTATGGAGTCGATGGGGAGAGGAGTGATTCCTTTTTTCAGTTGCAGGAGATCACGGAGACAGGCAATGGGCCGATTGTTCACATGGTTAGAGTAGATCTGGTAGTCTGCAAAAACACCACTGCGCACCGATTTTTTCAAGGATTGGATCACATCGGGGTTGTAGGCGTGATACTCCCCTCCGTGGATATACTTGAAGAGTCCGCCCCGAGGCAGGGGCTTGTGGAGCCTCTTCCAGCCATAATGGGCCAGTTTTTCCTGCTCTTGCTGAAAATCTGCAAAGCCTGCTCCTGCAATGCGACTAACCACGTCGGTAAAACAGAGCTCGGTGACCTCTTGGGCCAGTCCCACAGCTTCAAAGAGCTGTGAACACCTGTAGGAGGCGATGGTGGAGATACCCATTTTTGACAGAATCTTAAGAAGCCCTTTATCAATCCCCTTGCGGTAATTAGAAATCGCTTGCCTGAGACTTACATCCAGTGTCCCTTCGTCCACCATCTGGGCCAGTGATTCATAGACCAGATAGGGGTAAACAGCGGTTGCTCCCACCCCTAAGAGTACTGCAAAATGGTGCGAATCCCGGACGGTTGCAGTTTCCACAAGAATATTGGCATCGCAGCGCAGGTTGTTTTCCACCAGGATACGTTGTACAGCACCGACTGCCATGGCAGCCGGGATGGGAAGCGTATCATGGCTGATAGAGCGATCCGAGAGGATAAGCAGGACAGCGCCCTGTTGTGTCTTTTTTACCGCCTGGTCACAGAGGTCCTCGATGGCGTATTTGAGCCCTCTTTTAGGGTGATAGTTAAGATCAAGAATCGCGTTTTTGTAATGGGACTGGTCGAGTTGCAGGAGTTGCTGTAGATCGCTGTAGACAAGTACCGGTGACTGAAACATCACCCGGTAGGCATGTCCCTGTACCTCGTCAAAGACATTCTGTTCCTGGCCTATGCAGGTGGCAAGGGACATTACATGTTTCTCACGCAAGGGATCTATGGGGGGATTTGTTACCTGGGCAAACATCTGGCGGAAATAGTCATAGAGACTCCGCTCTTTAGTGGACAATACAGCCATCGGCGCATCATCGCCCATGGAGGCAACTGGCTCCTGGCCAGTCTCCCCAAGTACCCTGACAACCTGCTCCAGCTCTTCATTGGAGTAGCCAAAGATTTTTTGATAGAGGAGGAGACGATCATCATCGAGTGATCTGGACCCACCTGCAAGCTCCATATCATGATCAAAAGAGCGCAATTGTTTACAGCATGTTGCCATCCACTGTTTATAAGGATAACGGCCTTTGAGTTCCTGATCTATATCCCAGGAGGTCCAGCGCTTACCGGTAAGAGTATCGATCACAAGCAGTTCACCGGGTCCCACCCTGCCCTTTTCTACGACCTCATCCGGCTCATAGTCCCAGATCCCAACCTCTGAGGCAAGGGTGATAAGCTGGTCCTTGGTCACCACATAGCGAGCTGGTCTCAGCCCATTGCGGTCAAGACCACAGGCAGCAAAACGACCATCACTGAGCACTACCCCTGCCGGGCCGTCCCAGGGTTCCATGTGCATGGAATTAAAATCATAAAAGGCACGGAGATCCGAATCCATATTGGGATGGTTTTGCCAGGCGGGAGGGATCAGGAGCCTGAAGGCCCGGAAAAGATCCATACCTCCTGCCAGAAAGAGTTCCAGCATATTATCGAGGGCTGAAGAGTCGGAACCCGAACTGTTCACAAAGGGCATGGCATCTGCCATATCGGGTAGCAGGGGCGATTTGAACTTATAAGAACGGGATCTGGCCCACTGTCTGTTGCCGGTAATGGTATTGATTTCGCCATTATGGGCAAGATATCTAAAGGGTTGAGCTAGGGGCCATTTAGGCAGAGTATTGGTGGAAAAGCGCTGATGGAAAAGGCAGATGGCCGATTGCATCCTGTAATCGGCAAGATCCGGATAAAAAGCAGGCAAATCGACGGGGAGGCAGAGCCCCTTGTACACGATGACTAGATTGGAAAGGCTGGCGATGTAAAAATCAGGGTCATCCGTTATCCGCTTTTCTACGCGGCGGCGCACAAGATAAAGACGTCTCTCCAGATCCTTTGAACCCCAGCCAAAGGGCCCGTTAATGATGACCTGGGCAATATCTGGCATGTTTTGCCGGGCCAAATCACCCAAGACCTCGGGCTGAACCGGGACACTGCGCCAGGCCACAACGGTGAGGGTCTCTTTTCTCAGTTCCTCATTGATTATCTGGCGAGCGAGATCATTCTTTGCCTCATCCTGACTCAGAAAGACCATGCCAACAGCGTATCTGCCACCCAGGTTCCATCCCTCTTCTTTGGCAAGGGCCTGAAAAAATGTGTCCGGTTTTTGCAATAACAGGCCGCAACCGTCACCGGTTCTGCCGTCCGCTGCAATGCCTCCGCGATGGGTCATCCTGGCAAGTGAGGTAATGGCAGTACGAACCAGTTTATGACTCGCCTCTCCTCCCATATGGGCTATAAGGCCGAAACCGCAGTTATCTTTCTCTAAATCCCGGTCATATAAGGGCATGTTTTCCTCTTCAGATTCCCGATTGCATTGATAAACTATTACGTTTTTTCAATGAACCATATCTGGAAAAACAAGTCACCATTCTTTCGATAGAAGGGGCTGTGATATCGTTACAGAAAACGGAAGTTAATTGAGCCACATTCGTATCAGCTATAGTGGATCCTGCAAATGAGACAGTATGTTAAGGTGTATTTCCAATCAAAAG
>CAZDJE010000146.1:0-7053 GCA_964505715.1 uncultured Desulfocapsa sp.
ATTGTAACTTCACAGGCACCTGTGAATTATCCTGTGGTGCTTTCACTTGATGAAATTTATAATCAGAGTCTCCATAACAGGAAAGAGATTGAAGCGGGGATCCTGCAGTTGCATTCCGCAGCTATCCATCTTGATCGTGCAGAAAATGAATTGATGCCGGATCTTGACCTCTTTGCCAAAACCTATCTTGATGGTTTGAAGGGTGATTACGAATATGGTGATGCCTATAATCAGCAGTTTGACGAAGGTCGTCCTAGTTACAGCGTGGGCCTGCGTTTTGAATATGCACTGGGGAATAATTCTGCCCAAGCAAGATTTTCCAGAAGACGTATAGAGATTCGACAAATGCTCAGCCAGCTTGATCTCACTGTGCGAAATGTTTTCCTTGAGGTGAGTGTCTCCTATCGTGATGTGATTAAAAACATTAATGAAGTGGCGTCCCGCTACGAGATTCTGCATTCCAGCAGTGAAGAAATTAAAGATTTACATGAAAGCATAGATTACCAGTTGAGTACCGATGCCGCCTATGGTGATCTTTTATATCGTTTGCTTGATGCCTCAGAGCGTTTGGCTGATGCGGAAGAAAAATTCAGCCTAGCCCAGCTTACCTTTAACCTTTCTCTTTTTAACCTGAGAAAAGCCACCGGCACCTTAGTGACCTCACAGGACATTTCCACGGAAACAATAGAAGAAGATGGTCTGCCCGTTCTTAAAGTACACATGAAATAGTATTGGAGAAACCGATGAAATACCTTAATATATACTCTAAATTGTTTTGTTGTGTGCAGCTTCTGGGGCTGTTCTTTTTTGTCCTGCCGCTAGTGGCAGCAGGAGAGACAGGGCATTCTGTTTTACAGGAGGAGAAGCAATGGGGGGGAGATTTTGATGTGTTAAAGGAGAAGGGTGCCATTCGTGTTCTGGTTCCCGTTTCTAATCCGCATTTTTTTGTTGATGGTTTTAAAAAATATGGCACGGCTCCTGCGCTTATTAATGAGTTTCAGGACTATCTGAATAAGAATGTTGTTAAAGATAGTTTTGTTCGCGCAATTATTATTCCTGCCAGTAGGGTTACCATAGTAGATCGACTGGTTGCCGGATATGGTGATCTGATAGTTGCCAATTTGACGGTTACAGAAGAGCGTCTCAAAAAGGTATCCTTTGCAACTCCGGTAGCAACAGGGGTTAAAGAGATTGTGGTAGCAGCTCCGGGTAGCCCGGTACTGCATAGTTTGAGTGATCTGTCTGGAAAAAAAGTGTATACCCGGTCGTTTAGTAGCTATTACGAACATCTGCTTCGTTTGAATAAGGTGCTTGAAGACCAAGGGCTTGCACCAGTCATCATTGAGTTAATTCCAAATCAGCTTGAAGATGACAACCTTCTTGCCTTAGTAAATGAGGGACTCCTTCCATATACTGTTCTGGACCACAGGAAGGTGGAATTGTGGCAGGAGATATATAACAAGGTAGTCTCCTATCCAAATCTGGCAATAGATACCAATGGAAGCATTGCCTGGGTAGTACGAAAAGATAGTCCAAAATTATTGCAAATAGTGAGCGATTTTTCTCTTAGTCACCAAAATGCTCCGATTGATCTGGAAGGAATTCGAAAAAGTACTGAAAAAGAATTTATTCATCTTCTCAATCTAGCAAATGAAGATGTAAATATGTTCAAGACCTTGTATCCAACTTTTAAAAAAGCTGGTGTACAAAACAATATCCCTCCACTGTTACTCGCTGCTCTGGCTTTTGAACGATCAGGCTTTTCAGAAGAGAAAGTCGGTTACAATGGCGGCTTGGGACTAATGCAGCTCGCGCCATTTATTGAAAGGGAAGTTGCTGTTGAGTCCGGCGAAGGGGATGTGAGTGAACTTGAGTCCCATGTTGCTGCTGCTGCCAGGTATATGGCATATTTGCGGGACAATAAGTTCAGTGACTTAGCCGATGATCCTAAGGAACAACTGCTTTTTGTGATAGCAGCTTATTTAAATGGCCCTGAAAAAATAAATGAGATGCGCTGGATAACAGCAGGAATGGGTAAAAATGGAAACGAATGGTTCAATGAGGTTAATGTAACGGTGTCTCGTCTTATTGGACGTGAGACTGTACGTGCTGTGAGGGCGATCGCTTTATATTGGATTTCCTATGGGATGGCCATTGATTCCGGTAGAATCGTTTTATCTGAAGATATCGAATAAAAGAGAAGCGTTAATTGAATTTTTTGTCCGTTAGGGATACAACAAAAGGACATGGGAATCCCCCATGTCCTTTTGTTATTTCAGAGATGGAGAGTGGTGTTATGAGCATGTTTGGCAAAAAACGATCTTCCTTGATTGTTTTTTTTATTGTCATGAGCGTAAACGCTCTTTTCTTCTCCGCTCCGCCCCTCCTTTTTGCTGCTGAAACCTTTCTCGAGCCCAATCAATATATTGATATTCGATCCCCCTTTCAGGTGACATTGCGGGCAGTACATGTAGAAGAAGGACAGGCAGTAAAAGAGGGTGATCTGCTGATTGAACTGGATAGTCGTACTCTGCAGGTAAGAGAGCAGCAATTGATCAAAGTGGCCTCTTTTCACGGGATACTGGATTCTGCACGTGTCGTGGTAAAGATGCAACAGGATCGTCTGCAAATTGTGGAAAAACTCAGTCAGAGTGGAAATGCTCGCAGAAAAGAACTTGAAAAAGTAAAAACAGATTTGGCTGTCAGCAGGGCCAAACTCCTTGAAGCACAGGAAGGGCGTGAGCGAACGCTTCTGGAGCTTGAAATTGCAAAAATCCAGCTGGAGGAAAGACGTCTTAAAAGCCCTGTTTCTGCGGTGGTTTTGAAAATTCATAAACAGCCATCGGAAATGACCTCTCCTACCGATCAGGAACCGGTGATCACTCTTGTGCAGCTTGATCCATTGCTTGCTGTGTTTCATCTTTCGGTTCCAGAGGCCAGGATGCTTAAAAAAGGCGATGTCAGTTCCCTGTTTATGAACGGAATAGAGGTCCCAGCAAGTGTTGAGTTTGTGTCACCTGTGATTGAAGCACAGAGTGGAACCATTCGAGTACGTTTTCGGGTGGCCAATCCAGACGGACTCTATTTGAGTGGAAGCCGTGTGAGCTATGAGCCAAAATAACGTGGCAACGGAGCTGACACAAATTCATTCTCCCAACCCGCAACTGCTTGCGGAGCAAATTTGTACAATTCTGGACGATCAGAATTCAAACAGTAAAGAGAAAACTACATTTCTTTTACAGCTTGCAGTGGGACTGGTGGGAGGAGTGGCCGCTGTGTTTTATAAGCAGGAAGCTGATGGCTTGTTTTCAAGCGGACAGCTTCTGTCGCCACAGGCGGCCTCATTGTCAAACGATGTCCTTGCGGAAATGCATAAAGGCGCCGCGGAGTCGTTACAGAAGAAAAAAGCCACCATCCTACCCCTTGCCATGGCCTCCCAGGCTCATGCCTTCTCCTGTCCTGTCTTTTCTGTAACAAATTCTGTCTCTGGATGTCTAACTGTTTTGATCCTGCCTGAAAACAAGGCTCCTGAACCGTTTCTGGTAGTTTTACAGCTCATGGCAATAGCTATTTCTCAGGTGAAAAGCTCCAGTTATATGTTTACCGAAAATCTGTTACACCAGCTTGGTGCCTCTGGAAAACCTATAACTTCTCTTCGTGCATTCAGTGATACGATTCGACGGAGTAGTGGTTGTGCTCTTCTTGCAGTCGGGGCAAGTTTTGGTGAGAACAAGATCAGGCTTGAACATGTTAGCGATGTGGTAACGCTTGATGTGAGAACGGATCAGTCCAGGCGGTATATGAAGGTTATGCAGGAATCTGCGAATCGTAAGAAAGTGAGCCTCTGGCCGGTGATTAGTGGGGAGACTTCCTTTGAAGAATCACTTGTACTAAAGGAACTTGTGCAGGCAAGTGGTATGCGCCAGGGGGCTGCCGTTCCCCTGTTTGTAGGCGGACAGAGTGCAGGAATGCTGGTTTTACTCTGGCCTGAGAATCTGGTTACCAGTGATGCTATTCAGGAGATTGTTGAAACCTCTGTTTTTTCCGGACTATTTGTCAGGAACTTTTCTAAAAAAGGTGGGGGCAGCCGCCTGGGAACGGTTAAGGACAAGGGGTCACGAAACAATAAAATCATAGCAGCTCTTCTGCTGTTCATCCTGATTGGTATTGCATTTTTCCCCAAAGAGTTTGCTCTGCACCCGGCAGCAATAGTAAAACCGGTTCAGATTCGGTATGTGGTGGCTCGTTTTGATGGTTTGCTGCAGAAAGTCTTTGTGGAACCTGGTGATCGAGTGAAACAGGACATGGAACTTGCCGTACTCGATGGTCGGGAACTTGAATTGGAATTGCGAAGCATCCGTGCCGATAGCGCAAAATCACTGAAGACGCGGGACAACTATATGGCTAGCGCGAATGTCGCTGCAGCACAGATAGCCCTGTTCGAGCATAAACGACTGAAGGAACGTGAAGCACTGCTTCTTGGCAGGCAGCAGCAACTCTCTTTAAAAAGCCCCTTTAGTGGCATCGTACTGAGTGGTGACTTGAAACAATCCGTTGGCGGACCGGTTGCAAAAGGCGAGGTGTTGTTTGAAGTGGCCCCTCTTGAACAGATTCTCCTGCAGTTGCCGGTCGCGGATGAGGATATCGCCTATGTCCAGAAAGGCCAGAATGTTACCGTTCGTTTTGATGCCTTCCCCGGGAAGAAATGGACAGGGACAGTTGCCCGTATTGCTCCGCAATCAGCGCTTGTACAGAATGAAAATGTGTTTCTAGTTTCCTTTGAAATTGCAAATAGAAACGGACTCCTGCTACCCGGTATGCAGGGATATGCTTCTGTGTCTTGCGGCAAGAGGAGCTTGGCCTGGATTTATTTTCACAAACCGTGGTATGCCCTGCGCCGCCTGTTGGCATCTCTGTAGTCATGTCACAAAATATTCCAATACTGCGTGATGACCTGAAAATCACCCTTCTAGAAGGAAGCAGTACCGATAGCTATGTTATTGAAGATCCCCTGCGAAATAGCTTTTATAAAATTGGTGGACGGGAATATCGGTTTCTTTGTTGCCTTGATAGCATAAACAATGGGGCTCAACCTTCTAAGAGTGAAGTCAGCGAAGAGGAGGCGATGGCGATCCTGCAGTGGCTTGGATCCAAACAGTTGCTGCAAAAACAGAGTGAAGAGCTGATGTCCGGTCTTGAGGAGGCGGCTCAGCGGGTGGGGAAAAAAAGCCTGCTTGCCCGTTTGAACCTTATCTCATTTCGTATTCCTCTTTGCAATCCAGATCCTTTCCTTACCCGCTTTAATAGCTATCTTTCCTGGCTTGCTGGCCCTGTTTTTTTGTTTTTTTGGTTCCTCTCTGCCTTTACTGCTCTTGGCTTGCTACTCACTAACTGGTCACGGTTTTTGAATCAGGGTGCCGGGTTTTTTTCTCCACTGAATCTTCTTATTATTGCTGCTCTCTGGATTGCGTTAAAATTTCTCCATGAGTTATCCCACGCCATTGCCTGTAAACGATATGGTGGCGGAGTGTATGAGTTTGGGGTGCTGTTTATCCTGTTTATTCCACTGACCTATGTGAATGCGTCGTCCTCCTGGAGCTTCTCAAGTCGCTGGCAGCGCATCCATGTAGCAGTTGCGGGGATGTATATGGAATTGTTTATTGCCTGGATTGCAATTCTTTACTGGGCAACCCATCTGGGAACCGTGGGAGGTGTGATTGCTCATAATACTGTTTTGGTAGCTGGTGTAAGTTCTTTGTTGTTTAACGCAAATCCTTTAATGCGTTTTGATGGCTACTATGTACTTTCTGATCTGAGTTCTATCCCAAATCTCTATTTTCGTGGTCTTGCAGCAGTTCGGAATAGGGCCATGGGATTCTGGCTGGGAATTTACGAGGAGGGTGAAGCACAGCATGCGTCACTGTTTGTAAAAGTGTATGGTGTTGGCGTGTATTGCTGGCGCATTCTGATTTTATTGAGTCTTGGCTATCTGGCAAGTAAACTGTTCAGCGGCTGGGGCTTGTTGTTGACGTTGCTGGCAGCGCTTGGTTGGTTGTATCAGCCCATTGCGGGATTCATCGCCAAAATTCCGCAGTATCGCGCAGGAAATCCAAATTTTTCCTCTCGCTTTACACTCCGTTTGGCACTTGTCGGAGGCTTTGTGTCACTGCTTTTGTTTGGTGTTTCCTGGAAGCAGACTGTTTCCGTTCCCGCTGTGGTTCTTTTTGAAGAGCAGTATTCCATACGCGCCGAGACGTCAGGTTTTGTTAAAACTGTTCTTGTGCGTTCCGGCGATCAGGTACAGAAGGGGGCTCCTCTCTTACTTCTAGAGAATAATGGCCTAAAGAGTATGGCAAAATTAATGCAGCTTGAAGCTAGTATTATGGCTGTGGAAGGACGTCTTGCCCATGTACAAGGGCAATATGGTGAACTGCAAATCCTAGAAGAACAGCAGAGGGTGCTGAGCGCACAAGCCGCAGATGTGGCAAGGGATATCGAGGCACTTACGATGCTGGCACCGGACACCGGAATGGTGGTCGGAGAAGAGTTGGAAAGCCTTGTCGGTACCTTTGTTACTCAAGGGCAGGAACTTTTTCTTATTGTTAAACCGGAAAATAAACAGTTGCAGCTTTCTGTCAGTCAGGATGATGTGAAAGCATTTTTGGAGCGTGCCGATGAGCAGGTAGTGGTTGATATGAGTGCTGCTGGTTTAGGGAAATTTACCGCGGTAATTGAAAAAGTAGCCCCCACAGCATCGCGAAAATTACTCCATTTCTCAATGGCTGCAAATTATGGTGGACCATTTGATGTGAAACCGGGAGCTGGCGTAGAACAGGAGTTGGTACTTTTTGCACCGAGATTTACGGTGACAGTGCAACTGCCCGATGAAATAAAAAAGCTGTTGCGGTCAGGGCAACAGGCGCAGGTATTTATAGCAGGAACTTCCAGAACCTTTGGAGCTATTTTGTGGAAAGCTCTAAAAAACTGGTTTTTGGGGCGTCAGCAAACCTAGTAATCATCTCCCTCCCACATGGAAGGATTAAAACGAACTAC
>CAZDJE010000147.1:0-5288 GCA_964505715.1 uncultured Desulfocapsa sp.
AATGATTCAGGTTATGTCTCCATCTCACTTTGAATTTCAAATTTCTCCATTTTTTCAATATAATAGGCTGTATCCTGTTTAAGAGAAAGATGATCTATTTCCACTCCTACCCCTGTTCCCTGGAGGCTGTCCAGCTTAAATGTTTCTTCTAAAATATCAAAATGTTCTTTTGAAATAATAACAAAATACTGGGCATAGGCTCTGAATTGAAGTGTGTCGGGAAAGCGATTTTGTATTTCATAGGCAACCTTCTGCATTAAAATATTACCCTGCCCCCAGCCTTGCAGGGTATTGTATTGCTGTAAATTGACTATATGGAGATTGTACAAACACTTGTACTCATACAGTTCTTTGTTGTTTCTGAGAATGATCTGCAGATAGTCTTCATTATAGACACCTGTTAGTTTATCGCTGAAAAAATACGAGAATCTACGCTGTTCCATTTGATTTTTGGGCAACTGATTAATACTCTTCTGCCCTTCTATGTTTTTGAGTACTTTGAGAGCAGCTGTAACGACCTCCGGATCAAACTGGCTGCCACTGAGTTGTTTCAGCTCCTTTAGAGCTTCCTTGATTGCCTTTCTTGGTTTGTAGATTCGGTTGGTGGTCATGGCATCAAAGGCGTCGGCAACAGTAATGATTCTGGAAAGTAAGGGGATGTCTTTTCCCTGAAGTCGATCAGGATATCCCATGCCATCATAGCGTTCATGGTGATGACGTATTATTTTAGCCAGTCCCTTATACATTGTGAGATTTGAGAGCATATCATAGCCAGCTGAGGCATGGAGTTTGATAAGGTCATAGTCGAGGGCGGAAAGTTTACCCGGTTTCAGGAGTACAGAATCGGGGGTGGCAATTTTCCCAATATCATGAAGGGTTGCAGCTTTTAGCAGGACACTTGTATCTTCTTCGCTCAGGTTCATTTCCTGGGAAAGGAGTTTGCTGTAGTGTGCCACTCTCGCTGTATGTCCCGCAGTATAAGTGTCTCGCTGGTCAATCATGTTGGCAAAGGAGACAATGGTTTCTTCGTAATTTTCTGTGCGTTCTATTTCGAGTTTTGCTAATTTTTCTTTTTGTTTGAATGAGCTGATTGCAAAACCGATATCACCGGCTAGCTCCTCAAGCATGGCGATTTCTTCCTGTTCAAATCCTTCTAAACGTAGAGTGTATACAGTAAGAGCACCAAGTGCAGGGGTGTATTTATCTGCCTGCAGAGGCAGGGCAATAACTGCCCGGTATCCGGTGACCGCTGCCCGGTCTAGCCAGGGAGATACGGTGCTAACAGTATCGCTTTGTTCTACAACTATGGTGTGGTTACTGGCCATGCAATGAGCAGAGGGAGTAGATGAAAAAGGATCGTTTATATCAAATGGTTTATAGGGAGGCTTGGAAGGAAATTGCACCGAATCATTTGTAGTGAAAACTGTTTCAACCATGTCGTTTTCAAGCAGACCGATCCAGCTATATCCATAGTGCCCGTGTTTTCCCATAACCCTGCATGCCTTTTGCAAGAGCAGCTCCAAGTGTGTTTCTGAAAGAAGCAGGCCATTTACTTCGGAAATTGTTTTCATTATTTCTCGTAAATACAATTCCCGATCAAGGAGAATATTTACTTTTTCAGTTCGCTTGACAACCTTGTTTTCCAGGGTTTTGTTGAGTTCGTCCACTTCCCATTTTTTCTGTTGAAGACTTCTGCTCAGTTGGTGGAAATAAAACGAGGTAGTAATAACTGCGGTGAGAAGAAACAGCAGCAGGGTTATTTGCAACCAGTAGCGTTTGAAGACATCAGAGGAGCTGAACTGACCAAAACTATCATAGGGTGTTATCCCCAGTTCCAAAAGGCAGTCATGGACTGGCTGATAGTTCATTGCAACAGTCCATCCTGCACTGTTGCTGGCTACGGCGGCAGGTTCATTTTTATCCATGGCTAAAAGGGCGGAAGCAACATGACGGGCCAGGTCTGGAGAGGTGGTTTGGGTCGCACTAAACGGCCACTCGGGGTAAAGGGCGGTGCTGAGTTTAAAAGAGAAGTTTTCAGCTTGCTGTTCGCCCAGAATCCGAAACTCATCAAGATTGATGATGCCGGCATTAGTCATGCGTTCGAGAGTGTCTGTTCGAACCGTTCCGCCGTCAACATCGCCATTGCGAACCGCATGAACAACTGCATCGTGGGTGTGTCCATAACTAAGTGATGAAAAAAAACTAAAAGGATCAATACCCAGCTTGTGTAATTTCCGCCAGCACATGATCCAGCCACCAAAAGAAAGCTCATCAACAGCCATGAAAGATTGATTACGCAGATTATTTATATTCTTAATGTCGTCCCGATCGGCCCGGACAAAAATAACGCCACCAAAGGTGGTTGTATGTTGCTCGGGTAGACACCTGTTTATAAGGGTTGCTATTCGGTTCACCCCATGTCGTTTTTCCATCTCCACATAAAATGCTGGATTAGTAAGGACAAAATCAATTTGTGCCTCTTTAATTGCGGTGTGGATTGCTATGAAATCTAGGGGGACAATTGTAAAATGATAATCTGGAAGTGCAGTACTGAGGTAATCAGCAGTTGCCGACCATTTTTGCTGAGTTCGTTCCGGGCCACGCTTGGCTAGAATACCAATTTTGATCTCTTGAGGGGATTTTGAAAGAGCGGTGTACGGCAAGTTGACCACAAAAAGCAGTAACAGTAAGGGAAAAAAAATAGCTTTGGAGGTACGAAACGGGAACATGAAACAACTCCGATTATCATGTGTAGAGTAAGCAATATTAAATCATTAAGAAAGATTACCACTTCCTTGGAAAGGAGGTAAGGAAAAACAGATTGTTTAGAGGAGGAACTCTTAAATAAAAGGGGTCAGATAAACATTAATTATTTTTCATACTAGAATCTGAAGGCATCAGCGAATAGTTGTTTTCAAGATGTGTTGACTGCCAGCTAAGATTTTCCGTGAATCATTCCCTACAATTGCGGTTTCAATACAAAGCATAGTTTTATATGCGTCGTCTGCCATATCATCTATTTGTCTCGATTTATCTTTCCACGGATTCCAGATAACAGCAGAAGAAGAGCCCATCGATGAAATCTGAATGCTTCTGTTAAGATCATTCAAAGTCAGGGGAGTGTTGATTCCGTCATATACACGATCAACTTCTTCGTTAATAATTAGCAATCCATCCTGTTTTGCGCAGGTACTTGTTAGGAAATTACGGTATTTGAGACCATCCAATCCCTTAATCGAAGTATTGCCAATCTCTGAAACCATATAGTAAGTGTGAAGGGCTGAACTGATGGTAAAGTCACTGCTGCCACAGTTGGATGTTGTGAGTGTGATGGTAAGTGATTGCCCTATGCTAATGTGTAACTGCAGTTGAAAGTGATATGCCAGAGTGCAAAACTCGCGGCAGAACTTTCAAGTTGGAGGGTCAGTTCGGTGCAGCTTGTATCCTTCTCGTTGACTTCAAGAAGAGTAAATTCTGAGGTTCTTGCGAATCCATGCTGTGGTAGAGCAGAATTACTGCTATGTTTTCCAAACCAGGGCCAGCAGATTGGAACGCCTCCTCTGATGGCCTTTCCTGTTTCAAAATAACTCTTTTCACTCAACCATAACAGTGGCTCTTGACCATGCACCTGATAATGAAAAAGATGTCCTCCCTGCAGTGCAACTTTTGCAGTCGCACTGCTGTTTTCTATTTCCAGATACTTAAATCCATTCGGGAATGTTTTTTCTTGTATCATTTTTCTAGCTCGCTATCTGTCCGCTCATTTCAGCTCCATATTGGTCTGCGTTCAATCCAACTAGAAGATGTATTAGATTCTTATCCAGACGAACAACTGCGGACACACCTTTTGTTTTTAGCAACTCCTCATCTATCGCTTCAAGGCTCTGCAGTTTCAGGCGTATTCGTGTCTGGGCACAGGAATCCACGGTTTTGATATTGGCGCTTCCACCAAGACCAGTAATCCACTCCGCGACCTTCTCAGGAGCATTGGGATCCCGAAGCTTAGGGCTTATTTTCTGTTCTTCAAAGGTGACCTTGGAGACCATATCTTGATCGCTGAGTTCCGCTTCATCACCTGCATGTTCCATATAATCTTTCATATCCGTCATCAGGTTTTCAGAACGGGTACCAAAGATTGCCTGTAAACCATTGCCAATCGTGACAACCCCTGCCGCGCCAAGTGCTTTTAACTTTGCAGGATTGGTTTTATTCATATCTTTTACCTCAATACGCAAACGGGTAATACAGGCATCAAGGCTTACAATATTACTTCTGCCGCCAAAGGCTAACACAAGCTCTTTGGTCATAGCATCTGCGGAAACATTCGATGATGCTTCGTTCATGGTTTCATCTTCACGACCAGGTGTTTTGAGATTGAAAATCTGGATTGCAAAGCGAAAAACGGTGTAGTAAACAGCGGCAAACAGGGGGCCAAGGATCAATATAATCCATGGTTTTATATCAATTGCATAGAAGAGCAGATAATCAATCAGTCCATGGGAGAATGAGTATCCCATTCGAGCCCCTAAAAGATAGGTTGTCAGAAAAGCAAGTGATACAAGAACGGCATGAAAGAGGTAGAGGAGCGGTGCCAGAAACATAAAAGCAAATTCAAGTGGTTCGGTGATTCCCGTTAAAAATGCGGTAAGCGCACCGGACATCATGATTCCGCCAACTTTTACCCTGTTCTCAGGTTTTGCTGTGTGATAGATGGCAAGGGCGGCTGCAGGCAGGCCAAACATTTTAAAGATAAAACCACCGCCCAGTATTCCGGCCTGGTAATCTCCTGCAAAGAAACGATTAATAACGCCATGGACCACTTCACCATCCGGGGTGGTATAGCTACCAAGCTCAAAGAAAAATGGTACATTCCAGATATGATGCAGCCCAAAAGGCAGTAGCATTCGTTCTACAAAACCATAAACGGTGACAGCAACGGCGGTGTTTCCATGGGAGGCATAATTTGAAAACGCGTCAATACCGCTCTGGATGGGTGGCCAGATAAAACTGAGCGCTACACCGAGGGCTATTGCAGCAAAGGAAGTTGCAATGGGCACAAAACGTTTTCCGGCAAAGAAACCAAGATATGCAGGTAAGCTGATGCGATAATATTTGTTAAAGAGAAATGAAGCAAGGCCACCCACAATAATACCACCAAAGACCCCGGTTTCGATGGAGTCTATACCCATAACTTTGGTGGTCTCCATCCCAAGCACCTTGGCCATAACACCCAGTGTTGCCACAAGTACGGCATACCCAACCGCAGCAGAGAGTGCGGAAACGCCATC
>CAZDJE010000147.1:5388-6872 GCA_964505715.1 uncultured Desulfocapsa sp.
GATATCGTGTTTAGTGCAAGGCCTGCAAGTTGTTTGCAGTCAGCTTCGGACCATCTCCTGACTTCCGCTTTAATTGATGGAATAGCTGGAACAGAAACGGAGAGTTCGTTCACTCCTATGCCCATGAGGATTGGAACTGCCTGAGGATCGGAGGCAAGTCCGCCACAGACTCCCAACCATTTTCCCTGGCTGTGTGCTCCTTCTGTGGCAATTTTTATTAAACGCAGAACTGAAGGATTCAAGGCATCAACTTTTGCTCCAAGTTTGGGGTGCCCTCTGTCCATTGCAAGAGTGTACTGGGTGAGATCATTGGTGCCAACGGAGAAGAAATCAACTTCTTTAGCGAATTGTTCAGCCATCACCGCAGTCGATGGAACTTCGACCATAATCCCAACTTCAATGGGGGCGAGATCAAGCCGTATCCGCTCTTCTTCAAGCATTGCTTTGGCTTCCCGTATTTCTTCAATGGTAGCAATCATTGGAAACATAATACGTATGGTGCCATGTGCTCCTGCGCGTAGGATAGCACGGGCTTGTACTCTGAAAATTTCAGGTCGTTCAAGACCGATGCGGATTCCGCGTTGTCCAAGAAAGGGGTTGTCCTCCTTTGGCATGGGCAGGTAGGGGAGGGGTTTGTCCCCGCCCACATCAAGTGTACGGATAATAAGCGGACGGCCATCAAGAGCGGTCAGCACATCGCGATACACCTCAAACTGTTCATCTTCCGTTGGGGCTGTCATGCGTTCCAAAAACAAAAATTCGGAACGCAGCAGGCCCACCCCTTCGGCACCAAGCTTGACTGCCTCCTCTGCATCCTTAACACCTCCAATATTGGCCACAATTTCCATGCGTTTGCCATCGGTGCTTATTGCGGGATCAAGAGTTGCTGCAAGATCCTGATCGCTCTGCTCTTGCAGGGTAGCCTGTTTCTTCACCGTCTCATCGATAAGCGCCGTCGATGGATTGATCCGGAGGGTCCCTTTAGAACCATCCAGGATAAGCGGAGTGTCATTCTTGATATCAAGAATCCTTGCTTCCATTCCTGCAACGGCTGGAATATCCAGTGATCTGGCAATAATGGCTACATGGGAAGTTGCACCTCCCGTGACGGTACAGAAACCGGCTACTTTTTTAGGATCAATGGTGGCAGTAAAGGATGGTGTTAACTCCTCGGCGATAAGAATTGCCTGTTCAGGAATCTCAATATCATCATTTTCCTTACCGGTGAGTATACGGAGCACCCTTTTTCCAACGTCACGAAGATCATTGGCTCGTCCTGCAAGTATTTCGTTTTGAAGAACTGCTAATTGCTCAGCGTAGCTGCTGTATGCATGTTGCCAGGCATATTCAGCACTTTTACTTTTTGCGGTAAGGCTCCGTGCCATATCGAGTAAATCAGGGTCATCGAGTATTTCACGATGTGCTGCAAAAATAGCAGCCTTTGAAGGATCTGTCTGTTTGTGCAGATTGGCCTGCAGTGCTTC
>CAZDJE010000148.1:0-6809 GCA_964505715.1 uncultured Desulfocapsa sp.
AAATAATCGTAACAATGACTGCTGTGGTGATTATCCTTTGTATTGCAGGGAGCCAGGTCACTGCACAGGATAATGCAACCATCCGTGAAATTCCGACAGGCTCGTCCAATAGTTTTCAGCCAGGTGTTAAGTATCATCCAGCTTATAAAAAGCTGCTTGATGACTTAAAATACCTCCAGGAACGACAAAAAAGTGCTACTGCTGCTTCAGCCGCAATAGGACGTAATCGTATTGATGCCGCATCTAATCGATTACGCGAATACATCGACTCGGGAAAGCCAACCGTTCTACCTCAGCCAGATCAGCAGCAAAATAGTAACAGGAGTATCGCTGGCGATCAGGCCAGGGACGGCATGAATAAAGCCACTACTGATCGTTCAAACAGCAACAGTCAGTCTGACGAAAGCAATAGTGAATCATACGGTGGGTTCATCCCCAGGGAAGGAAAAGTGGTCGTCCCTTCATCAAGGGCCGTCGAGGTTCAGTGGGAGCTTATCAAGGAGGTTCTCCTCACCGATGATTTTTCTTCAGGCCTCAGCAACTGGGATACCTCTCTGATCAAACCGGAGATTCAGGATGGTAAGTTATTTTTTGACGTTGCTGAAAACGAATCAATCCAAATGCTTGCCCCCATCCCGCTGGAAAACATTATGATTGAGTTTGATGGCTACTCTGAAGGGAATGGGTTTAACATAATGTTAGTCGCTGGCCCGGGAAAAGGCTGGTCAATATCTTTGGGGATAGCCGAGAATACGCGATCAATGCTTTTCGTCGACGATCCGTTTAGCCCGATTGATGAGGTAATTATGCCTGCTTTTAAACCGGGGGAATGGAGTCGGTACAGAATTGCGCATCGCAAAGATGCCTTCTATGCTTATCGTGAGGGGTTAAAGTATCCTATCATTAGCGTAGGTGCAGATACAGATTTTAAAGAAAAGGGTATGCTGAGCTTTAGTTCACAGAATACTCGCCTGGGGATAGCAAACGTCAAGATCAGTATTCTTGATACAGAGACACAAATCCTGGTGGAGTCCGAACCGCTCTCAGACGAAGAGCTGGAAAGTAACGCCTCTACTCCCAGTCCTCGACCACCCGAGTCGAACCGTCCACCTGTTTCCGATTTCATTTTCACTCCCACCAATCCACGGGTTGGTGAAGAAATAACTGTCCAAAGTATGTCCACAGACCCCGACGAGGACACGTTGAGGTTTATGTGGTACATCAAAGAAGGGAAATCAATTGTAGCTGAGGTTAAAGATAAGGAAAAATGGACATTCCATGTCGATACACCTCAGGTGTTAAATCTTACTCATTTGGTGATAGATCAGTGGTCCTTTTCAAACGAGACTTCTAAACAGATTACCATTAGCCCCTGAGAATTAAACTGTCAGCATACTATGCAGACCTGAACTACAGTCCATTACTCGCTGTTTACTGACATTTCCCGGGAAATCAGTTCTGGTCAAACACCCCGCGGTTCATTGCATTACGAAAAATACTATTAAAGTATTCTTTTGCTTTTGGGCCGCGATCTATTGTCGAAATAATGAGATTTCCTACTTGAAACATTATTTTCGTAGTGTGCTTATCGCCATCCCGAAGATCATAGAAATACCCGGCACCTCTTTCATTTGAAAACTTCTGAATAAATTCCTTTCTGTTTTTCAACTCATGAGACATCATATAGTTTGCGTCATCCACAGTGTTGTATACATTTACCCTTATCCAGTTTTCCGTTCCCACTTCCCATGTTCCTCCTTTAGGAACATCATTCATACTGTAGTAGAGGCCTTTCTGGTTTCTCATTAACATGGCGCCAATTTCCTGAGCGGGCCACCCAAGCTCCCGCTGAACCACAGTAAGCGACTGTATTACGCCATCTTCCTGCGACATTGATTCAGTGTTTTTAGCATCATCATCACATTGCATATTCCCTGTTGCTAAAGGTATGTACCGGTTATTAGCGGTAATAAGTTTTGCGTACAATGCACGCGGATCTCCCTCGCAGAATGCTTCATAGTCCTCTACACATGAACTTTTAAACTTGATGTATTTATTGTACTTTTGTTTACAACCTGCAAATTGCATTTTATTCCTGTTGAGGCATTCGGTATCCCCATTACAAGATTTCTCTCCAGCCTTCAGGGTTACATTGCATGTTTCTAAGTATTCATCAGCCGTATCAAGATGGCCAAAATAGATGCTTTCGGGCACATCGCAATGAACTATGGACTGCTTACATTTTTCAGACTTCTCCTTCAGAATCTTATATTTTTCATATTCCGGTTTGCAGGCATCGAATTTCTCCTGACACTGCTTCAAACAGTGATCTTTGCCTTGCCACACAAACGTACACTCTTCATACCCCTTGAAGCATGGACCAGAGTGCTGACTCTGGCTATCTCCATCCTGTCTTACATCATCCTGGTCAGTCTGTGGTGTTTGTTCAAGAGTCAGATTAACTTCAACAACCGAGCCCGGAACTGTCGGATCAATATCCACAGAGCTATGTGCGGATTCACAGTCTGGTGCTGTGGCTGTGATTTGATAGGTACCCGGATCTAAGCCATCAAAAATGCCTACGGGGCCTGTTCGCTTACCAGGTATTCCCTTCACAAATATCTCTATTGAATTGGGCGAATCGCTGCCTCGTACGGCAACCTCCAGCCTTGACTTGAATTGCGGGGGCACAAATACACTTTTATGGCTGGGGCTGTATCGATCCCCTGTCTTTCCTGTCTCTGGAGAGTAAGTCGGGTAGTCAATTTCGACCAGGGCCTGTCCAGATATGCCCTCTGCGCGTGTCCAGATCAGTTCTGCCTGCCCATTTCGAACCGGAACTTGCGTAGCCGAAAGGGTCCCGTGCGATACGGTTAGTGTTAAAACTCCCGCATTCACCGGTTGTCTCTGCCCGTCAATAACAGAGACGAGCAACTTCCACCGTGCTCCGTTCTCGTCCAGCGAAACAGGTTTCACGGATATTTGTGTTGCAAGCGTCCCAAGATCGAAAACCACCCGTTTCTGGAATATTTTATTGGAACCAGATTCATTGAAACTGTCGATCGCAATGGTAAACTGCGGTACGGAAATTGATGCCGGGATATGCAGTTTCCCTGAATAGGTACGCACCTGTCCGGGAGTAAAACTCTGCTTATAAAATTCATTGGGTGGCTCCAGATTCACATCGGAGGACCACAAACCGATAATCAAATTATCAAGATTGCGCGCCGCTTTTGATCGTAGTGTCAAAGTATAACCAAGGTCGGCCCCCAGTTGAAGTGCCGCCGGCTCATCAGGTAACAAGAGCAGCGTAGCTTCCAAGAGTAGTTTCTCTTCTACGGGCAACGAGGTTTCGGTTTGCCACAAATTGCGCAGATAAGACGGAACGACTTTCACACGAAGCTTCAAGATATTTTCCGGATAATCGACTGGCATCTTAATCTCGAAACGCTGCGTAATAGGCTTACCGGAGGGCATTCGTACTCCCTCACCTTGAGCCATCTTTTTTTCGACCGTGACCATTGGATGCAAAGAGATTAGATCTATAACGACGTCATCCAAATCTGGGCCGTCATTCAGCAAAGTCACATCGATATAGGCATGCTCACCATGACCAAGGCGGCCATTGTTGTTATTGCGCGAGGTAAGTTCACCGCTATCCGGGTCGTGGACAACGATACCCTGCAATCTAATAGCCAAAGGTGGTGGATAAAGCGTGACCGGGAATGTCCTGAGTAGTGACTGACCTCCGCCGTCGGGGCTTAGCTCAACTATAAGGTCCACCGTTGTAATCTCCTTGAGATCTCTCGATACTCTGGCTGGTAGAGCCAGGAGTATCTCCTGCCCGGGTGACAGTGAATGTGCCTGTTGAGGTACTCCGATTGTCAGCCATGACGAGGGGCTCGAACCGCTTAGGGTAAAACGTGATAAATTCACTAAGGAATCATTTTTCACGCTAAATCGTATTTCAAGCTGTTCACCCGCATGGGCCCTACCGTCTTCATTGTTGGTCTCAAACAGTGTCTTACTATCATCAACACGTAAGTAGTCAATCACATATTGCGCAGACGGCAAGACAGGCAGGGTCAGTTCAAGAGGTTCGGTTAGCTTAACACCACCGACAATAACGTCAAAAGCCAGACGGAGATTCTCCGGTTGGGAGATTTTCGCATCAGCCTGATAGTCGAACCATGGGCTATCCATTGGTTTTATCGGGGTGATACTTTGCAATGACCATACAATAGTACCCGGTGTTCCCAGGTGCAGAGTGCCAGGAATATAGATCAGTTGAATATCTGTCAAAGGCCCCGGTTCAAAACTCTTCAGTTGTAAAGAAAGTTTAAATTTTTCGCCCGCATTCACCTGTTGGTTCACAAGCATACCGTCACTATCATCCACGGCCGATACCGAGAGCTGCAGCGCAGGAATGTAATCAAAAGACCCGGAAACCGTAAGCGGAATACCGTCCATATCTTCGATATCAATTTGGATTGCTACAGGGCCGGGTACGCTTGTCCGGACAAATAAATGCAAGATGTATAGCGACATTCCATCATCAGAACCCCGTACCTCAGGGTTTTCCGCCTGCTGTTGTCCGATCCGGAGCTTCAACGTTTTAGGATTCAACGGCAGGAGCGAAGAAGACAGAGTAAGACTGAGTATCGGCGGTTGATCTGGCTGAGCTGGGATAAACGTCGGACTCAATGTAGGTTGATTGGCCGGAGCCATGTAGATGGTCTCGATAATAGGGGGCGGCACCTGGCCCTTCTGTGGTTCTGGTTGAACAATCTTTCGTTTGACAAATGAGCTGCCATCTCCGCCCTTATAGCTTGCATGAGAAGCTGTAATCTGATATGTCCCCGCCTTCGGAGCATTAATCTGGTAGGTACCGGGTGATGTTTCCACCAAAGGCAAGGTTCCTCGGAATGGTACTTGAAGAGTGACAGTTCCTCCAGAAATCGGACGATCTTGTCCTCCATCGGAAGACCGCATTACTAGCTGGACAGTTAATTTTGAGAGACACGCGGAAATCTCCAATCCACCAAATTGCAACACGCTTTTATACTCCTCAGTCAGATTATCCATGCGTTTGCGAATTTGCCTGGCAGCGTCAAGATACTGCCGATCAGCACCGAATGTCCACACACGATCACCCCAGTTCACAGCCATGTTTTGCTGTACATACACCTTTTCCACAGCATTGGCCCCACGCATCCATTGAACTTCAGGAATCGTCAGCACATTATCAAGGCTCATACTTTTTCTTATATCCATTTTCTGGAACATTGATTTGCGTTCTTCAGTTGCTGCCTGTGTCCTCCCGGCCCACTCTTCTGATATCAGGCGCAAATCGTCAGCACGAACCAACCTCATCCTGATTGATGCAAGTTTTTTGAACAATTTGTTTACACATGGATTGCTCAGGTTAAATGGCATTCCGGGCATAGATTTGGCGAGTAGCTTACCAACATCATCTTTTGATAATTTTAATGCTCTCCCATAAGCAATCTCAAGCTTTGCGATACGCTTAAGATCGGGCTCTACATATCCGCTCATATTATAAGGATTGATCTTTGATGGCGGTGATACATTGGCGAGCTCAAATGTAGTTCGAATACGTTGAATTCCTGCACGAATATCGCCATCATATGCTTCCACATATTTACGTGCCAGGTCAATGCGCCGCCGTGGAATACTGTGCTTCTCAAGCGGAGACTTGATATGTTCAAGAAAATATCTGAGGATTTCGTCAGTTATTGCATCAACATGTTTTGTAAATGGCAAACGGTATTCGACTTCGAGCTCCTGCAATTTCTCTAACGTTGCTTTTGCTTCACCGTAATTGAATGCAGCTTGGTATTCGGCTTCAGCTTCATGCCTCAGAGCTTTCACTGCTTCAACGGCTGCCATGTCGTATTCCACCTTCAAGTTTCCATACAGCTTGAAGGCAACATTTTTCGGTTCACCTTTTTTATTTCTTAAAATAACAGTATTTTTTTCTTTTATGTGCGCAAGCAATGCCTTATGCCCCTCATCCAATGACTTGCGTAGCTGTTTGTCGACATCGAAATTCGGGTACTGAGTAAACAGTGCCTGTTTAAGAAGATCAAATTTCTTCACGCTTTTTAATATGGTTAGCTCACTGAAATCATAAATTGATTCCCGAATGGTCTTCCCGGGCAAACCGCTGGTATGACTAGAAAGTCGAAATGGTGCATGATAATAAACATTTCCCTCCGTAATAAATTGCTCAAGGAGAAACTCAGCTTCGCCTTTTCGACTACTTTCGGAACCAAATTTATGAGACTTTGCTTTTGCATCAATCAAACCTGCCATTTTTCCGGTTTTAAAGACCCCATTGGATTCGTAGACATCCCAATCGCCAGAGGCAACCCAGGCCCATATAATATCTTTCTGAGTTGACAAGTCCCAGGCAGCCGTCCCTAATGCCGCGCCGCCCATACCAAGACCGGCAACAAGCGCAGGCAGCTGAAATCCTGGAACCATGCCACCAATGCCTATCACAACATAAGCTGCAGACATTGCTCCCTTAGAGTAACTTCCTTCCCAGTACGCCTCGTAACCGGTATTCATCGACATAAAAACATCACCGACAACGGGCATATTTGAAACAATCGCATTCGTCAGTTGCCTGCTCTCTTCTTCCGGCTTAAGACCTTTTTTCTCCATTATCTTATTGATTTCGTAGAAGGCCATTGCCAAACCGATTACAGCATCTGCACCTAAACCAACACAGTAGTGTCCGGTTAGGATTTTGCATGTTTTAAAATAATGAAATCTTCTCAAAA
>CAZDJE010000149.1:0-6707 GCA_964505715.1 uncultured Desulfocapsa sp.
TAAAGATGATTGAAGCCGATAAAATAGGCTGGGCAGCTGAGATGGCATGTCTTCTTGAAGTCAATGCCAAAAAGCCCGGCAACGTGACCAGTAGACACGACTTTAACGATACATCTTTCCAGGATTTCATCATTAGTGCTGCAGCAATTGGCCCCGCCTTCAGGTCTGCTGCAACGCTGAGCGTTGGGGAGATCATCTTAAATGCTATTCGTGCCACAAGAAGTTTTGTGAGCTCAAATACCAATTTAGGAATTGTGCTCTTGCTTGCTCCGCTAGCTAAAGCTGCAGGGTCAGATTCTGCTCCTTCTTTACAAGATGCAGTTAAACCAGTCTTGAATGGCTTGACTATTGAAGATGCCCGCAAGGCCTATGATGCCATAAATCTAGCAAAACCTGCTGGTATGGGGACATCAAACAACCATGACCTGAGCGAATCAAAGGTTGAGATAACTCTTTTGCAGGCCATGGAAGAGGCACGTGACCGTGATTCCCTGGCTAAAGAGTATGTGAGCAATTTCAATATTACCTTCGGGATCGGTCTCCCTGCATTGAGACATACTCTTAGTAAAGGGGTCAGTCTACCAGAGGCAATAGTTCAAACTTTTCTCTGTATTCTGGCAGAGGTGCCGGACACCTTAATTGCTCGTAAAAAGGGGCTGGAAACGGCTCAAAACGTCTCGAACCAAGCTGGTCGAATACTAAAAAATGGTGGTATCTTCAGTAACAAAAAGGAGATCCAACTGTTTGACTATTCCCTGCGGGACGAAAAACATAATTTAAATCCGGGTACCACGGCTGATCTGATTGCTGCTGTACTCTTTGCTTATCTTATTGAAGATAATTTTCCGCTATTGCCCAAATGACAAGGGTCTTTGTGTGATGTTGCTACAAATAAATAATTAATTTTTTTGAGGTGTTAAATGAAAGCTAAGGAACGAATGGGCATTGCGAGACAGATGCCTGTTGAGAAAACTCCATCAGAACGAATTCAGAATTTTGATGAAATAGTGTCAGGTTTTAATGAGTTCACTGCAATTCTTGAAGCTGAACGATGTTTGCAATGTAAAAAACCTACCTGTATTAATGGCTGTCCAATTCATAATAACATCCCTGCCTTTGTAGCACTGCTTCGTGAGAAGAAATTTGAAGAGGCGTATTGGAAAATACGGGAAACTTCTTCTATGCCTGCTATTTGTTCCCGTGTTTGCCCTCACGAGTTTCAGTGCGAAGGGTTTTGTGTAAGGGGAAAAGGAAAGGGACAGTCTGTTGCCATTGGTATGTTAGAAAGATTTATTGTTGATTGGATGGTTGAAAATAAAAAGCCAATGCATTCTTCCTGCGGAATACCAGGTGACAAAAAAGTTGCTGTCATTGGTTCGGGTCCTGCTGGGATGACTGTGGCCTACTGGCTCGCACACAAAGGAATACCATGCACCGTGTTTGAATCACTTCCGGTATATGGCGGTATGCTTACAGTTGGTATTCCTCCATTCAGACTTCCTCGAGCTATTATTGATGCTGAAATTGATGCTTTGAAACATTGTGGCGTAACCCTTCATACTGATGTAATGATAGGGAAAGATAAGAGTATTGAAGATCTCCGTGCTGAGGGATATGATGCCATTTTCAATGGTAGTGGTGCCCACGCAAGCAGAAAACTCGGCCTTGATGATGAAGAAACAACTGATGGGGTCTTACATGGAGTTGATTACTTACGGCGTGTCTATCTTGGTGAAAAAATAGACCTTGGTAAAAATGTTGTTGTAGTAGGTGGCGGCAATGTAGCCATTGATGTTGCAAGAACGTCACTTCGTCTTGGCTCTACCAATGTGTTTATTCTTTATAGAAGATCACGTGAAGAAATGCCTGCATCGGTTACAGAAATTCATCATTTGGAAGAAGAAGGTGTCCGCATTGAATTTCTTGCAGCTCCCGTAAAAATACATTCTGAAAATGGAAAACTCACGAAAGTCGAGTGTATAAGAATGGAGCTTGGTGAGCCTGATGACTCTGGACGTCGCCGACCTGTTGTTCAGAAAGGATCAAATTTTATGATCGAAGCTGACTCTATTGTACCTGCAATTAGTCAGAATGTTGAACATACCGCTGATAATGGAGTAGATGTTGATCTAATGTCCTGGGGAACCTATAACACAGATGCTAGAACGCTTCAGACCTCCATTGAATATATGTTTGCTGGTGGAGACAATGTCCTTGGCCCTCAGACAGTTGCCAAAGCTGTTTATCAGGGAAAAGTCGCTGCTGAATCCATTGAACGGTATTTAAATGGACAGGATCTCAAAGAAGACAGAGAGTTCTTGTGCGATCAGATTGATTGGTAGTTTACTCTATGGGTTTTAGAAATAAACGGCTCAGCTCGCCTGCAGCTGATATTTATCTTAAAGTAACTTGGCCGAGCTGAGTTCGTTTATTGACAAAGACCCAAAGATTTTAGATCTTCTTTTTTTATCCACCCCTTATGCAGTGAAGTTGCAACCAAAACACCATCTATCCCAAGTATTGCCAGGGCACTCAGGTGAGAAGGAGTTTTTACTCCACCACCTGCTATAATTGCAGTAGAGGGAAAGTGATGCCTGGCTTTTTTCAGTAAAGATACATCCGGTCCTGCAGCTGTTCCGACTGCATCTAAAGTTAAAAGTATAAAACGATCTAGTCCCTCTCCAGTTAAAATTGACAGGGCCTTCGTCGGCTCAGTGCCCTGCAGTTCCTTAGTGCGTGAGCAAACCTTGCCTTTTGTTATATCGAGGGAAAAGAGTATTTTTCTTCTGGGAACCGAATTGCAGATGAGTCTTAGTTGCTGCATTGTCTCTAAGGTCTCTGAGCCTATAATAATCGTATCAGCACCTGCCGCCAACAGTTGCTCGATTGGAGCAAGCGTTGCAGTGCCAGCATCCACCCAAAGATCAACATCCAGTTGATCGGCGATTTCTCTGATTGCGGATATGTTATTACCTGTACCTTGTATGGCATCAAGATCTGCGATATATAAAGTACTGCACCCTGTTTCCAGCTGGAGTACACGTGCAATTTCAAGGGGCTCAGCTGTGGTAGCTAAAACACTTTTCACCGGCTGATAACGATCCCGTTCACCTTTGATTCCGTGAACAACAAGACCTTTCATCAGGTCAAGAACTGGTATAATTTCCATGGAAATTTTAACTCCTACTATCTTGGTTCACGAATATGTTTCCGGCGGGGGATGGGCCGGATGTGAGTTGCCAAAAGCTCTGGTAACCGAAGCGCTGTTAATTTTACGCGCAGTCCTTGCCGATTTTAAAGCTTGGGGAGGCGCCCATATCATCACGACGTGCGACCATCGTTTGGGAGATATCTCACTACCTGCAGATAGTGTCATCTCCTTAAACCCCGCCGATTATTACAACACCCTAGAGCTTGCGGCCAAACGATGTACAGCGGCCTTAATAATTGCACCTGAAAATGATAACATTTTAAAAAATCTGAGTGCCCTAATGGAGTCCCATGGGGTCAGACTTCTCGGTAGCAGTTCTGAAAGTATTGGTATTGCATCTAATAAATGGATTTGTCACAAGCTTTTTCAACAAGCAGGACTTGCAACCCCTGCCACTTGGCTTGTGAATGTTATGGCGGCAGAAGCGACAGCCCAAAAAATAGGTTATCCTCTGGTCATGAAACCCTTGGACGGGATAGGTTGCGAAGGAGTGTCTCTAGCTCGTAACTCAAGCTCCCTACTCTTGGGTTTAAGAAAATATAAATATACTAAAGATACCCTGTTACTTCAACGCTATATTGAAGGACAATCTATTAGTGCATCTCTTATGATTGGTGAAAATGATAGCAGGTGCATGAGTCTCAATAAACAAACTATAGAAGTGGATACATCCTTTCATTATTTAGGCTGTGAAGTACCGTATATCTGTGACCGACATGCAGAGGCTGTCTCCCTTGCAAAGCATGCAGCTGCATTGATCCCTGGATTAAAGGGGTATGTTGGTGTTGATCTGCTGGTTGGCGATAAGGGATGTCAACTCATTGAAATAAATCCGCGTTTAACCACCAGCTATGCTGGGCTTCAAAAAGTTTCCGATATCAATATGGCGGAGTCCATCTGGAGAGCTTCTCTTGAAGAACGTCTGCCGCAAGAATATATTCTAGCAGGAAAAGCCATCATAAATTTAGAGGATTCTATATGAAAGCGACCAGCTTTTCTTTTTTAGGGTTGGATATCGGAGGGGCCAACATCAAAGCGGTGCACCTTCAATACCAAAAAAATAAAATAACCAAACAGGATGTTGCAGTAAGACCCTTTGAAATTTGGAAAGCCCCTTCGGCTCTTGCTGCTCTACTTGTTGAGATGGCAAGAGATTTGGGGGCATTGGAATGTTCAAAAGTAGCAATTACCATGACAGCAGAACTTTCAGATGCTTTTCGAACCAAACGAGAAGGTGTGCAATTTATTCTTGAGGCGACGGCTCAGGCCTTCGGAAAACCCTCTA
The DNA here is from genome assembly GCA_964505715.1 of uncultured Desulfocapsa sp. Lineage (GTDB taxonomy): Bacteria > Desulfobacterota > Desulfobulbia > Desulfobulbales > Desulfocapsaceae > Desulfocapsa. The sequence continues at coordinate 4,497 of CAZDJE010000149.1, forward strand.
TTTTTCCTTTTAGCCTGGAAGGATCATTTTTTCAGTATGACAAAGCAGTACTAAATCCCCTTCTCTGCGCTGCATCAAACTGGCTGGCCAGTGCCAGGTTCCTTGCTGAAAGCTATTCTGACTGTGTTTTTATTGATATTGGCAGTACATCCACAGATATCATTCCAATACGACAAGGGAAAGTAATAAATAAAGGATGCACTGACCCTGAGAGACTGATGAGTGGCGAGTTGGTTTATAGCGGAATTTTACGAACCAACCCGAACACCATAGTAAATCAGGTACCACTAAAGGGCCGACTTTGTCGAGTAGCCGCAGAAAATTTCACCTGTATGGCCGATGTATATCTTATTTTAGGTAAAATAGAATCAACTTCATATAGCTGTCCCACTCCCGATGGCAGAGCAAAAACTGTTGCCGCTGCTCGGGAGCGACTCGCCAGACTGGTCTGTGGTGATTCCGAAATAATGGATGTTAAGGCAATTGAAGACCTTGCTCGTTATCTCTTTGAGAAACACTTGCAACAAATTTCAGAAGCGCTGTTTCAGGTGTTATCAGGCCTTGATGAACCTTTTAATTTACAGGTGATGGCGGTGGGGGCCGGTAGCTTTCTAGCCCAAGAAACGGCTAGGCGTATGGGCTTATCACTACTGGATCTTGATCAAGATTCCTGTTCGGCGGTACTAGCTACCTTACCAGCATATGCTGTTGCATATTTACTCGCTCAGGATGAAACCAGAAACTCAGATGATTGAGACAGTAATTAAAATTGGCGGAAGCCTTGGGCAAAGCAGCACCTTGCCAAAGCTATTGCAAAAGCTATCTGAAATTGGCAGCCGACATAGAATAGTAATAGTTCCAGGAGGTGGCGCATTTGCTAATGGAATCAGGGATTATGATCGGCGCTTTACTGTAACTGCTGAGGCCGGACACTGGATGTCCATACTGGCAATGGATCAATATGGACATCTGCTTTCATCAATGCTTGCAAATAGTGTTCTAGTGCGGGGACTAGCCTCAGCACGCGAAGTCCAACGACAAGGGCGGATACCTGTCCTTGCGCCCTATGATTTGCTCCGGGAAACCGATGCCTTACCAAGGAGCTGGGATGTGACCTCAGATTCCATTGCTGCCTGGCTGGCAGAACTCGCTGGCGCCCGTCAACTGGTGTTGTTGAAAAGCGTGGACGGCTTATTCCATGGGAGTGAAGGGACCATAAAAAAAGTCGAATTAAAGAAAACAGAAAGCTGGACTCCTGGTGGTGATTATCAGGGAGTAGTTGATCGCTATTTTTCTACAATTCTTCAAAAAATATCCATGGATACCTGGCTTGTAAATGGGAACCACCCCGAACGTATAGAGCAGCTGCTGGATACCGGTACTACGACAGGGACCCGGCTGCTTCGGCAATAAGTGTTTTAAGCTGCTCAACCTGCTGGCGCTTAATCACTCCACTGACTCGATCACCATCACAGGCAGCCGTCCTGAAACCTATGATGTCAGGACCAATAGCAGAGATCCGTGGAATATCTTCTGCACTGAGGGAACCTGCAAGGGCGCAAACAAGTCCACCATTATGGCAGTTTTGAACAAACTGACGCAACTCTTCATCCCCAAGGTGTGAAAAGAGCGAATCTCCGCTTTTACCGGCTGTGTCGAGCATGCAACCATCGGCTCCTGCTTCTATGGCAACTGCAGGAGCTTGTTCAACAGGGAAAGCGCCAATCTCTTGCGCATCGGCGTAGGCTGCGGCAATTATTTTTATGGAGGCATCGTAGTCTCTGACTGCGCGACACACACCTTTAAGCAAAAAAACTGCTTGCTGACTTGTCGCTGTCCCGTACAGTCCAACTTTAACAAATTGAGCGCCGGAGTATGCTGCTCCTAATGCTGCTAGAGCTGTGGCCCCCGGTTTGTTTGGCGCATCTCCGATGGCAACACTCACAGGTAACTCTATAGGTGTTTGCTCGCGGACAGATCGAATAATATGCGGGAAGTTTGCTCCTAGAGCTCCTTCAGAAGGATTCTTGACATCAACGATGTCAGCACCACCATTGGCGGCAGCTTGCGCCTCTTGGCTATTTACGACACTTATAAGCAGTTGCATGATAAACCTTTTAATAGTAGTTCAGATATTATAAATAAATTAGTTTTTAACCAAGTCTATAAGTCAGCAATGACTTGATGCTTTAGATCGTTATTATATTTATG
>CAZDJE010000150.1:0-6685 GCA_964505715.1 uncultured Desulfocapsa sp.
GGGCGTTTTATGATGAATGGCATATTATTGAATGCTGGATTTCCTGCCATCAATCTTCCCGCAAAAGAACAATTAACGTTTAATCGTCTAATGTTGAATTTTTATAAAACAGGAGATCAACAATAGATGAATATTTTTTTACGCAGCTGTGTTGATGAACGCATTGTGAGTATAATGGGTGAAGGGAACTGATGATATATCACTACATTCTGTTCTTTAAACACACATTGTTAGGTATTGTGTCCCCGGAATACAGTGTCCCCGGAATACACGGAATACACACAACGGAATACACGGAATATAATAAATATAAATTGGCTCTAAGCTAACAGCTTGTATGAACGGCCTACAGTATCGTTTAATTTTAGAGTTTGAATTTGAATTAGGAGAAAAAGTGAAAATATTCAGAATAGTTATGCTTGTATCAGCTAGCATCGGTATATTTGCGGCGGTTGCATTAGCGACACCGCCGGACTCAGATGTGCCTACTACGACTACAATCGAAAGTGACTCTTCAAAACAGGCAAAAAATGCTGTTCTGGAGATGTCAAAATATCTGCGTACCTTGCCATCGTTTTCTGTGCATGGTACTTCGACAATTGATACTTTTCTTGATTCCGGACAGCTTATTCAACAAAATAGAACGATTACCCTGAAAGCGAAAAAGCAGACAAAATTCTGGGCTGAAACTGTGAATGCATACGGAAGACAAGAATTTTTCTTTGATGGCAATACTTTTACTTTGCATACAGATTCAACTAATTATTACGCGTCAATGGAAGTAAAAGAAAACTCAGCCAAAGCGCTAGTACAACTTCAACAACGCTATGATATTAAAATGCCATTAAGTGATTTGTTTATTTTGGGTACTGAAGTTGCCAATCATAAACCGATTACGGCGGCAGTTATCGTTGGTGACGCTATGATTTCGGATGTACCATGTACACAATACGCGTTTCAAAATGCTGATATGGACTGGCAGATTTGGATTCAAAATGGCACGGAAAAATTACCGTTAAAAATGTTATTTGTATCAAATAATGACAAAAATAAACCGAGATATGAAGTACTACTCGATTGGAATTTAGCTCCAGATTTGTCAACAACTCAATTTGTGTTTAGTCCAAATAACGATGATATACAAATTAAATTCAAAGCGTATACAGTTCAACCGGAGACTAACTAATGCAAGTTAGACCTATATTTTCAATAGTTGGTTTACTTCTGCTATCTTCAACTTTGATTATAGCTTCATTGCCATCAGAAGCCGATGCTCGGCGAGGCCGAGGTGGTAATGTTAATGTTAATCGTAATACAAACGTAAATATTAATAATAACAATCATCGAAATCGAAATGTTAATGTAAATGTTAATAATAACCGACGTTATCGGAATCCAGTCGCTACTGGTGTTGCAATTGGAGCAACTGTCGCAGTTACCGCAGCCGTGGTCGGGTCTATGGTCCATACACTACCACCGAGTTGTACAGTTGTGTTGTCGAATGGCATCTCATATCAACGCTGTGGTAGTACTTGGTATGCACCGCAATACGCTGGCAACTCCGTAACATATGTTGTTGTTAATCCATTATAAAAATCTTGTGAAGCGTGTTGGATACCTTTGGTGAGACTATTCGTCACGATGATTTTAATGCATTGTGAGTATTATGTGTGAAGGGAAATGATGATCTGTCACTGCATTCTGTCCTTTATGCACATACTGTTAGGTATTGTGTCCTCGGAATATGTACGAGGGCTATCTTAATTCCAGGCTAACTGGCTACGAGTTTGCCAATAGCTTTCTACTGGTTCCACTAACCCTTGCAGGTGATCTGCCAGTGAATCGGTCCATTGTATTTGTAATGCCTGAATATTAGATTGAAGGTGTTCAACAGAAGCAGCACCACTTAAGACTGCATCCACAAAGGGCTGATTAATAACAGCAGCCAGAGCAAGGGCGTCAACCGTGCTGTTCTGCTCTTCTGCCAGATCTTGCAGCAGAGTCATCTGCTTTTGGAAGTCCGGGGCAACGTTGCGTGTGCTAAGGCGTCCATTGGCCAGCCCTTCCTTCACGATAACGCCTAATCCAGCATCATGTGCCATCTGTAGCGCTGCAGTCACTGACCGTTCCAATACGTTCCAACTCGCCTGCACTGCAGCAAAAAGCGGGATGCCATCGAAGCTGATTTCAAGAGCACGTTCGATAGTCTCAGCCTGGGCTGTGCCGGTTACTGAGAGTCCAATGGCGAGCCCATCATTACGTAAACGGGCCAGTTCTGTCAGAACTGGAATGTTGTCTAATACACCACTCTCAAGAGTTGTCGAGTGAATCTGGTAAAGATCCAACTGTTCGCCTAAGAGCTTACGGCTTTCTTCTGTCTGTCGCTGTAAAACCGTTAAGGAATGCTCCTTGACTTCATGCTTCTTCCCCTGTTCCACATTGACCTGCCAATCTGCTGTATAGGTGTATCCCCATTTTGAAGCAACAGTAATACTATCTGTCTCAATGTTACGTTTCTGCAGCCAGGAGTGTAAAAAATCTTCAGCTTTGCCGTAGGATCTGGCAACATCGAAATAGCGAATACCAGCTTCCCATGCTGCATCTAAAACGTCGTGGGCTCTAGCCTCCATCACCCTGACATCGTGATTGTTCTCAAGGTCGTCACTGTGTCCGAGATTGATATATCCCGGGCGCCCTAATGCGGCAAGGCCAAGGCCAATGTCGGTGGTCAATAAATGGCTGTTTCCCAGTTTATGTGTATTCATTTTATATACTCCCCTAAAAAAGAAAAATGTAAAATAGCTGTCTGTTTTTTGTACAAATAACCTGTCAAATTTGTGGTATGTTTTGGAACTTAAGCCTTGACAGTCTAAGGCATAAACCGCTAGAAGTAACAAATACTATATAATAATTATAACGTATCGTGAATGATTTTTTCTCATTCCTACCGATACTGTATTACTATTTAGCGAATAATCTTATTCACTAATGTGGCATATTTAGCGTAGTTTTAGTTACATCACCCAAATAAGAGAGGTTTGAAAGGATGAAGAAAGTTCTGGCGTTAATGCTGGCAGTTTTATTTATGGCAAATGTAGCTTATGGAGCCGATACCTGTAAAAATCGTGGCACCTTGGATGAACGCTTTTGTGATGAAAATATGGATCTGGTCGCAGACGCACCCACGGATCCGAAGAAGTGGAAAGATCCCAATACACTTGTTTTTACCTATACCCCCGTTGAAGATCCCGCAGTATATAAAGATGCCTTCTCTGATTTTCAGAAATATCTGACTAAAGCAACTGGTAAAAAAGTAATTTATTATACCGTTCAGTCCAATGCAGCCGAAGTTGAGGCAATGCGCTCCGGCCGTCTCCATATTGCTGGCTTCTCAACTGGACCAACCGGTTTTGCCGTAAACTTGGCTGGTTATGTGCCGATCGCAGTGAAGGGCACCGAAGAGAGTTTCCAGGGTTATAATCTGCTTTTGGTAACCCGGAAAGACAGTGATATTAAAAAACTTGAAGATATCAAGGGCAAACGTATTGCGCATACCTCAGCTTCATCCAATTCTGGTAATCTCGCCCCTCGGGCAATCTTTCCTGAACATGGTATCGTACCGGACAAGGATTACACCGTGGTTTACTCTGGTAAGCACGACCAGTCCATTCTTGGTGTTGCCCATGGCGATTATGACGCAGCTCCAGTTGCTGGTGACGTGTTTAAACGGATGGCTGAGGCAGGTAGAATCAATGCCGATGATTTTCGTATTGTTTTCACCAGTGTGAAATTCCCAACATCTTCCTTTGGTTATGCTCATGATCTTAAGCCGGAACTGGCCAAAAAAATAGTTGACGCCTTCCATTCTTACCGTTTTACTCCTACCATGCAGGAGACCTTTGGCGGAGCGGATCGCTTTTTTCCAGTAACGTATCAGAAAGACTGGGCAATTATTCGTGATATCGCCTCATCAACCGGCACATCGTATAATCAGGCTGGGTTGAAGAAAATGGCTGCAAAAGATGCAGCCAAGGCAGCCAAAAAGAAAGCGAAACAAGCAAAAAAATAACAGTAGGACAGCACGTTCTTATTGCAGCCCATGGCCTTAGATCATGGGCTGCTTCCTTTTTTTCCTTTGAGTAATTTTTTTCGTAATATGATGAGTATGCAAAACGAATCTAGTGGGACTTCAGTGCAGAGATCACTTAAAATTGAAAATCTGGTGAAGGAGTATGTTCCTGGAAAACCGATATTGAATGGAATCAGTTTTGAGGTTCAGGGAACAAACAGCGTTGCCATTATTGGCCCATCAGGAACAGGAAAGAGTACTCTGATCAGATGCGTCAATAAATTGATCCCTCCTACCAGCGGAAATGTGTATGTGAGCGGTGAAAATATCACTCAACTCAGCGGTACTGCTCTCCGTAAGGCACGACGAAAAATCGGCATGGTTTTTCAAGAGTTTAACCTGGTGGAAAGACTTTCGGTGATGGAAAATGTGCTGTGTGGTCGCCTTGGTTATATAGCTCCGTGGCGGGCCTGGTTACGTAAGTATCCACAGGAAGAGATTAATCGTGCATTTGAATTGCTCGATGCGGTTGGCCTGGTTGAGTTTGCACATCAACGGGCAGATAGCCTTTCCGGTGGTCAACGCCAGCGAGTAGGTATTGCTCGTGCAATTATTCAGGAACCTCACGTGCTGTTGGCTGATGAGCCAACCTCATCCCTTGATCCCAAAACCAGTGTTGAAATAATGGAGCTTCTCCTGGAACTTTCAGAAGAGAGAGGAATTCCGTTTATTATCAATATTCACGATGTTGAACTGGCAAAACGATATACTAGTCGTGTTATTGGCTTGTGCGGGGGGGGGATTGTTTATGACGGTTCTCCTGCTGAGTTAAGCAATGACAATCTTACAGAGATTTATGGCGGAGCAAGCTGGCTGCAATGATAAATAACAGCAAACAAACTGCATACGGTGATGCCTTCAAGGTGAACTGGTGGATCAGGGCAGGATGGGTATTGGTTGTCTGTTATATCCTTTACGCTGCAAACTATCTTGATGTCTCTTTTGCACGGTTTATAGCTGGGCTTGGGAACGGGGCTGATTTCCTTGCTGAAATGGTACCAGTGAATTTCTCACGCTGGCAACTATTGGTCAGCAACTTACTGGAAACGGTGGAGATTGCAGTTATTGCTTCGGCATTTGGCATATTTTTCTCACTCCCTATTGGCCTTTTGGCAGCAAGAAACCTGATGCCTTCCTGGCTTACCTGGCCGGCTCGTTTATTTATTGTGCTCTGCAGGTCTTTCCATCCTGTAATTTTTGCTATTCTCTTTGTAAAGGCGGTTGGTTTTGGTCCCCTTGCCGGAATATTGACCCTGATTTTTGCCTCCATTGGGTTTGTTGGAAAACTCTTTGCCGAAGCAATTGAAGAAATTTCATTGAAACCGGTTGAAGCTCTGCAGGCATCCGGTGCACCATTTATCAGCGTTATTCTGTATGCTGTGCTGCCACAGGTACAGAACCGTTTTATCGGTTTTTCATCGTACCAGTTTGATGCCAACCTGCGAAATTCAACTATGGTCGGGATTGTTGGCGCGGGTGGTATCGGTGGTACATTGTTTGCCGCATTTCAACGTTTTGATTACGATTTTCTAGCTGCGATTCTGCTCTCAATTATTGCGCTTGTCATGGTGAGTGAGTTTATATCTCTGCGCATTAAAGGGGTATTTCAATGAGCTCGCAAACTGTACATAAATGGCAGCGATTCTCCTTCAAAGAACAGATGGCCCGTTTTGCTGTATTCTTCGGATTTGCAGTGGCTTTGTCCGTCTCTATCAGCACCGTCGAAGTAATTCCTGAATTTCTTTACGACGCCCATATTCAGGCTGCGGATCTTCTAACGCGTATGTGGCCCATGGATCTAGCCTATTATCCAAAAGGGATCCATGCAGCAATGGTTGAGACGCTGCATATTGCAAGTTTAGGAACACTGCTTGCTATTGGTATGGCCATCCCTGTCGGTATCATGGGGGCGAATAATATTGTTCGTATACCACTTCTGAACTGGCTGGCAAAACTTATTCTGGTTTCTTCGCGATCAGTAAATTCGTTGGTCTGGGCCTTGTTATTTGTGGCTATTTTTGGACCTGGCGCCCTTGCCGGAACTGTCTGCATTGGTTTCAGATCCGTTGGCTTTGTGGGGAAGCTTTTCGCTGAAGCACTGGAAGAGTCAGACCCTGGTCCTATCGAGGCCTTAACTGCAGCCGGAGCCCCCTGGCCAAGTATCTTTCTCAAAGGCTACTGGCCACAAGTCGCCCCATCATTCTGGGGTATTTTTCTTTTTCGCTGGGATATTAACGTTCGCGAATCAGCAGTCATTGGGTTGGTTGGCGCCGGTGGAATTGGAATGGTGTTGGATACAGCTTTAAACCTGTTTTACTGGGATAGGGTTTCGGTGATACTTCTGAGTATTTTTGCTGTTGTTGTTGTTGCAGAGATTTTAGTGACCAATATCAGAAAGCGTATTATCTAAATGGCTACTATAATATCCACTGTGGCTTTATAGCGCTGGACTGACAGCATAATAGAGTCCCTCAAGCTATATCCTTTTTTTTGCTTATAGCTTATAGCTTATAGCGTAGAGATCTGTGGACACAATACGTATTTATTGTTTGCTCT